>CAZOOL010000011.1:0-19766 GCA_964581405.1 uncultured Oscillospiraceae bacterium
TTTTATGGACATCGCCGGATATCCGCCCTTTTGTTTTTTACTTCAATTCACAGAAAAGCTCTCCGTCTTTTCTGCCATAATAGATTTCCGAAAGGTCGTCCCTCTCGAAAACCTCCACCATATCCCCAAATCCGTCCGCAAGGACGTAATTTTCGAGGTCGGCGCGCTTTATCCAGAAAACCTCTCCCTCTTCGGAAGATTCAAGCTCCCCGGAAAATTTATCCGTTTTATAGAAAAGGCAGATAAATCTTTCGCCTGTTCCCCTTATTTTGAACTGTTTCGTTCCGCAAAGAACCGGTTTTTCAATTAAAAGGCCCGTTTCCTCCCTCACCTCGCGGATCGCGGCGGAAACAAAGGATTCATCCGGTTCGACATGACCGCCGGGAAAGTTCAGCCCCGGCCAGTTTTTGTTTTTTCTTTCCTGAACAAGAATATTACCCGCATGGTCATAGACCATGCACATAACGGTCAGTTCAACCTTTTCCGTTCGCGGCATAATTCCACTTCCTTTTTTCCGAGAATTACTGCGTGTTTATTTCAGCGGCTTTTCGCTGATTTTCACCCTCTGTCTCGGATATTTCGCCGGAGTCGCAGTTTTCTTTTCGATGAAAACAACGCTTCTTCCGCCGGCGGGGATTTCATAAATTTCCGGTGCTTTTACTTCTCCGCCGAGAATTTTTGCGGCGGCTTTCGCTCCTTCGAGTTCTTCCGCGACTTCCGCGGTTTTCATAGGTGCAAAAACTCCGGCTACCCTTACGAGGGGAAGACAGTATTCACTGAGCACCGCGAGATTCGCAACCGCCCTTGCGGTAACGACGTCAAAGCTCTCGCGCAGTTTTTTATCGTGACCGGCATCCTCCGCCCTTGCGTGAACGAGCTCCGCATTTACTCCGATTTCATTGAGAACCGCCGAAAGGAAGTTCAGCCTTTTTTGAAGAGAATCTATGAGCACCAGTTCTATATCCGGTCTTGCGATTTTGAGCACCACCCCGGGAAAACCTGCGCCGGTACCCACATCCGCGACCCTTGCGCCCTCGGGAATATTTGCCCTTTTCAGGTAGGCAAGGCAGTCGAGAAAATGCTTTACAGCAATCCCTTCCGGATCCGTTATGGCGGTAAGATTCATTTTTTCGTTCCATTCGACGAGAAGCTCCGCATATCTTTCAAGCTGAGCATACTGCTTTTCGGAAAGAGCATCTGCGTGCTCGGGTATATAGCTTTTTAAAATCTCAGTAACCATGGGGCACCTCATTTCTGTAAGTAAATGAGCAGAACGGAAACATCCGCCGGTGAAACGCCGGAAATTCTGCTTGCCTGTCCGATATTCATGGGGCGGACCCTGTTCAGCTTTTCGATTGCCTCGAGGCGAAGCCCGTGTATCGCCTTATAATCAATATCCTCGGGAATCTTTTTTTCCTCGAGGCGATGCATCTGTTCAACCTGCGCAAGCTGCTTTTTAATATAGCCTTCGTATTTTATCTCTATTTCCACCTGTTCAATGACGTCCTCCGGAAGCTCCGGACGCTCAGGATCAAAGGGGGCAAGATCCGCATAGGCTATCTGGGGGCGCTTGAGCAGCTCGGAAGCTCTCGTTCCCTCCGTAAGGGGCGCGGTACCCTTTTCGATGAGCATGGCATCGAGCTCCGGCGACATCTTTATACCAGTGTTTTTAACCCGCTCAAGCTCCGCATCGCGCAGGGCGCGCTTTTCGAGGAATTTATTCCATCTTTCCTCGCTGATAAGACCGATTTCGTGCCCGAGAGGAGTAAGACGCATATCCGCGTTATCCTGTCTGAGCACGAGGCGATATTCGCTTCGGCTGGTCATCATACGGTAAGGGTCGAGAACGCCCTTTGTGCAAAGGTCATCTATAAGGGTTCCTATATAGGAATTGCTTCTTTCGAGCACAATCTCATCTTTTCCGAGCACGCGCCTTGCGGCATTTATGCCCGCAAGGAGTCCCTGAGCAGCAGCTTCTTCGTAACCGGAGGTCCCGTTAAACTGTCCCGCACCGAAAAGACCCTTCACCTGCATAAATTCAAGGGTCGGTTTGAGGTCGAGGCTGTCGCAGCAGTCATATTCTATGGCATAGGCATTACGCATGATGCTCACGTGCTCAAGTCCTTTTATGGAGCGGTAAATCGCAACCTGAACATCCTCCGGAAGGGAGCTCGAAAGTCCGGAAAGATACATTTCTTCGGTATCAAGACCCATTGGTTCAACAAAAAACTGGTGGCGTATCTTATCCGGAAAGCGCATTACCTTATCCTCGATGCTCGGGCAGTAACGCGGACCGATTCCCTCTATTTTTCCGGAATAAAGGGGAGAACGGTCGATGTTTTTTCTGATAACGTCATGGGTATCCTCGTTGGTATAGCCTATCCAGCAGTCAACTTTGTTCTGAAGTTCGCCTTCCGTTTCAAAGCTGAAAGGAACGATATGCTCATCTCCGTGCTGGATTTCGAGTTTTTCATAATCAATGCTGTTTCTGAGCACCCGGGCGGGAGTTCCGGTTTTGAAGCGGCGGAGCTTTATACCCAGTTTTTCGAGGGAATCCGAAAGAGGCTTTGCCGGAGAGCTTGCATCCGGACCGCTTTCCCATTTTCTGTCGCCGACATAGATTATTCCCTTGAGGTAAGTGCCGGTGCAGACGATCACGCTGCTCACTTCATAGAAAGCGCCGAGGTGGGTCACAACTCCGAGCACGCCGCCTTTTCCGTCCGGACGGATTTCAACGATTTCCGCCTGTTTTATATCAAGGTTCTCCTGATTTTCGAGGGTCTTTTTCATAAGGAGATGATAATACGCCCTGTCCTCCTGGGCACGAAGACTGTGTACCGCCGGACCTTTTCCGAGATTGAGCATACGGCTTTGTATCATCATCTTATCCGCCGCTTTGCCCATTTCACCGCCAAGGGCGTCAATTTCACGAACGAGGTGACCTTTTGCAGTTCCTCCGATGGAAGGATTGCAGGGCATATTCGCTATTTTATCGAGATTAAGTGTAAAGATACAGGTCTTTACACCGAGCCTTGCGGCCGCCAATGCGGCTTCAACGCCCGCATGACCGGCGCCGATTACTGCAACGTCATATTTTCCTGCAAAATATTCTTCCATTTTCAAAATCTCCGTTCAAGTGAATTACCTCCTCGGAGGAGGAGGGGGACCATTACGAAAGCAATGGTGGAGGAGGGACTTATCCCAACCTCGATTTTACAATTTTGTCTATATAAATACAGACGTTTTCAAAATTAAATTTTATATCTTTGTTCAAAAACCGCAAAACTTTTATTCCGCAATTTTCAAGATATTCCGTGCGGTTTTTATCGTATGTTATAGCCTCCGGAGCATAATGCTGTGCTCCGTCTATTTCTATCGCAAGATTTGCTTTGCGGCAATGAAAATCAACAATATATGTTCCTATGACTCGTTGTCTTTCAAAACGTATCTCATATTTTCTCAAAAATTGATACCAAAGTTTGTTTTCCTCCGGGGTCATGTTTTTGCGGAGTTCTCTTGCCTTTTCACGAAGTTCGGGATTTGAATCAAAATTTCTCGGCATTTATTTATCCCTCCTCCGTCACGGCTTCGCCGCGCCACCTCCTCCTCTGAGGAGGTTATTTTCCCACGCAGAATCTCTCGAATACTTTTTCGATGACTGCTTCGCTGGCCTTTTCGCCGGTAAGCTCATAGAGGGCATCCAGCGCTGTTTCGATGCAGATGCCCACGGCATCAAGAGTCATGCCGAAAGCCACCGCATCCAGCGCCTCATCAATGGCTTTTTTGCCCCTGCGGACGCAGTCAAGCTGGCGTTCGTTTGCCATAACAGGCTCTGCCGGGTCAAGATCCGCTGTTCGGAGCACTTTTGCAAGCGCGCTGCGGAATTCCTCTTCACCTATTCCCTTTGCGGCGGAAATTGTGACGACGTGTTCAAATCCGTTTTTCACGGCGTCAACGTCCGCCTGAATTTCAAGGTCCGACTTATTTATAACCGCAACAGCAGGGCGGTTTTTCAGCTTTTCAATAAGTTCTAAATCCGTTTCATCAAAAGGTCTGCTGGAATCGAAAACAGCGATCACAACGTCGCAGCGCTCGATTTCCGTATTAGCCATATCAACGCCGATTTTTTCAACGGCATCTTCCGTATCACGAAGTCCCGCGGTATCCAGAAGGCGAATGGGGATATCCCCCACCAGCACGCTTTCCTCAACAACATCGCGGGTCGTTCCGGCGATTTCTGTTACAATGCTTCTGTCCCTTCCGGAAAGAAGGTTCATAAGAGTGGATTTTCCCACGTTCGGCTTTCCTGCAATGACCGTTGTTGCGCCTTCGCGTATAACCTTTCCCGCGTCGTAGGTATCCATAAGCCTTTTGAGCACCGCTTTTGTTTCCATGAGCACCGTTTCGAGATGTTCATCTGAAAGCTCCTCAACGTCCTCCTCCGGGTAGTCGCTCCAGGCGGCAAGGTGGGTTTCGAGTTCCGTCAGATTTTCGGTAACGGAGCGTATTTTTTTATAGAGAGCACCATCACGCATAACGAGCGCGGCTTTTCCCGCGCTGGCGGATTTTGCGGAAATCATATCCATGACAGCTTCCGCCTGTGTAAGGGTCATTTTTCCGTTGAGGAGAGCCCTTTTGGTAAATTCACCGGGGCCGGCAATACCTGCTCCCGCGTCAAGGGCGGCCCTTAAAACGCGCCTGAGAAGCGCCGGACTTCCATGGCAGGAAAACTCCACCGTATTTTCGCCGGTATAGCTTTTTGGGGCAAGAAAAACCGTTGCTACCGCTTCATCAATATCCCCTTCGGCATCAAATACCCTGCCGTAGGCGCAGGAATATCCCGAAAGAGTATGGAGTTCTCTTCCGCCTTTGAAAGGGCGGAACATCTTTTCGCCAACGGCAACAGCTTCTTTTCCGGAAATACGGATAACTCCCAGCCCCGAAGCAGAGAGCGGCGTTGAAATTGCGGCAATGGTGCTCATATTTTTCCTCCTATTAAGCCCCCTTTGACAAGGGAGGCTAATATCCTATCATATATTATAAAAAGAGCCGGCACTAAAATCAAGTGCCGGCTATACTTTTTACAAATTTTTGCTTTCCCTTTAATTTAATGAGGTGGCTTTTTTCCGCCGTCGTTCATTAAATTTAACGGTAAAAACCTTTCCCTGAGGTTAAAAGTCATCAATCAGTCGAGGTCGATTCTTCCGTAAAGGGAAATTGCGCTGGAATCGTTCTTGGGAGGTTCGTTTGAAGCGGGAACAATGACCTTCTGGCTCTCTCTCGGAGCGCGGCTGCCTCTGTTTCCTCTTCTGTCGCCCTTATTATCGCGGAATTTTTTCTCTCCGCGGGGTTTTCCGCCTTCGATAGGGCTGATAACAACTCTTCTGTTGGGTTCGCTTCCGATGGATTTGGAAGTTGCGCCGGAAACAGTCTGGACGGTGGAATGGACGATTCTGCGTTCATAGGGGTTCATTGCCTCGAGGGTAATGGAACGTCCGCTTCTTACAACGTTGGAAGCGGTTTTTCTTGCATAGGCACGAAGGCTCGCTTCGCGTTTGCTGCGGTAATCGTCGATATCAAGAACGACTCTGACGTAGCTGCCTTCGCTTTTATTAGCAACAAGAGATGCGAGGTACTGCATTGCGTCAAGGTTATCGCCTCTTCTTCCGACAACGGCGCCCATATCCTCTCCGGAAAGCTGGAGAACGATCATTCCGTCCTTCTGGGTGTAATTTACCTCTGCTTCCGGATATCCGAGAGCAACGAGAACTTCCTTGATATACTGTGCGGCAGCGGAACCTTTCATTTCAAGAACCTCCGGAGAAAGAGCCTTGCTTTCCTCTTTAGGAGCTTCCTCGGTTTTTACCTCGGCGGGTTTTTGCTCTTTTTTGGGCTGTTCTTTTTTGGGTTCCTGTTTTTTCTGCTGCTGGGGTTTATTTTCTTTTTTGGGTTTTTCCTGTTTTTTCTCTTTGGGCTGTTCCTGAACCGGTTTTTCGGTTTTGGGTTTATTTTCCTTGAACTCCTTTTTCTTTTTGGGAGCTTCGGATTTTTTCTCCTTTACGGCAAACATTTTATTGAAGTAATCTTCATCAATGGTTGCCTTTGCGGTTGCGGGAACGGTTTTAAGTCCGAAGAATTTTTTCTTCGGGCGCTCGATAAGTTCAACAGTAACATATTCGCGGTCAACGCCGGCCTTTTCATAGGCGGCTTCGATCGCTTCCTCCACCGTTTTTCCGGTGGCTAAAAACTCTCTTTCCATTTATAAAGCCTCCTGCTTATTTAAGGTCTTCGTCTGTAACGTCAACGTATTCTTCGCCGTATTTTTCGGCATGGCGCTTTCTTGCTTCGGCAAGTTTTTTTCTGTTTGTTTCCTTTTGAGAAGGATCTTCGCTTCTTGCTTTTTTATCGCTCTTCTCTTTCTGAAGCTCCTTGAGTCTTTCTCTTGCCTCGATGCGTTTTTGGCGTTTTTCTTCTTTTTCCGCTTCCATTTCAGCTTCCATCTGGGCCGCCATCTTCTGGGGGTTATATTTCACATGAAGGAACATGCTCTGGAACATCTGGGCAATGGCGGAAACGGTCCAATAGAAACCTGCCGCAGCGGGAACGATGAAGCCGATATAAACGGACATAAGGGGCATCGTGTACATCATGATATTCATGCTGCCTGCGCCTTTGCTGCTGGGGTTGCTCTTCATGGAAATAATGGTTCCGAGGAGCTGGAAAAGACCGCAGGCAATGGGAATGAGAAGGTACCAGTTGAAAGCGCCTTCGTAGGTAAGGGAAAACTGGGGAACGACGCCGAGGTTGATCCCGAACATTTCCATATCAAACTCAAGGATTTTGGAGATGACTTCCTGGTCATAGGAAGCGAAAATTTCAGTTTCTTCCTTGACGATTTCGATGAGGTTGATCTGGCTGTAATAGGACTGGGTGAAAGAATGACCAGCGGCTTCCGCAATGTCGATAAGCTCGTTGATCACCGTGTTTCCAAGGCGCAAAATGTGATAAAGGGGTTTATATACAACGTCGAGAACACCGAAAAGAATCGGGAACTGAATAAGCATGGGAAGGCAGCCGCTCATGGGGTTATATCCTTCCTCGGTATAAAGCTTCTGAATCTCTTCGTTGTATCTTTCTTTGTTGTTGCCGTATTTTTTCTGAATAGCCTGAAGCTTCGGCTGGAAAATAGCCATTTTGGCCTGTTCTTTCTGTTGTTTGATAGAAAGAGGCAGAAGCGCGAGCTTTGTAACAATGGTAAAAACTAAAATAGCAAGCGCATAGTTGCTTCCGGTAAGCATATAGCAGCCCAGCATGATAAATCCGAGCGGCCAGCCGAAGATTGTCATAATTAATTGCATTTATTAACCTTCCTCCTGATGCTGGAGAGACTGCTTCTGTTTTTCTTTATTCTGTTTTTTGTAGTAAAATAAATCCCATTTTTCAGGTACGGGATCATATCCACCCTTATGAAACGGGTGGCAGCGCAAAATCCTTATAAAGCCAAGTAACCCGCCCCTCATCGCACCAAATCGACTGATCGCCGTATATGCGTATGAAGAACAGGTGGGATAATACCGGCAACAAGGCCTTTTATAAGGAGAAATCGCCGTCTGGTAAAATCTTATGAGTAACAGAAACAGCTTTTTCATACTTCTTTTGTGCTCTGTAAGGCGCCCAATTTCCGTAATTGGGCGGTCAGGATGGGGGTCAGAGCGGTAGACTTGGTAAATGTTGTTTTGGTTCGCGCAACAAGGATTATATCATACCCGCCGCTTATTTGCGGAAGAACTTCCCTGAATGCAGCTCTCAAAACCCGCCGTGCGCGGTTTCTCGCAACGGCATTTCCGATTTTTTTGCTCGTGGTAATTCCAAGGCGCACTTTGCCAAGGCGATTCGGGGAAACATAGCAGATAACGTGAGCATCCGCGGCGCTTTTTCCCCTTCTGTAAATACGCAAAAAATCGTTGTTCCTTTTAATTGAAAGTGTCTTCATCGGTCAATAACCGCCGATCAATTAGTAGCTGAGGTGTTTTCTGCCTTTAGCTCTTCTTGCTGCGAGAACTTTGCGGCCGGATTTGGTTGCCATTCTTGCGCGGAAGCCGTGTACTTTCTGTCTGTGGAGTTTTTTGGGCTGATAGGTTCTTTTCATCTCTGATTTCCCTCCTTTCAAAATTGCCTTGCAACAGTAGATTATAAAGCCATTTTTCAAAAATGTCAATATTAAAATTATAAATTATATTTTATATATAAGACAAACCTGTTTTTTTTCGTCACCGGAATGAAGAACACGGTCAAAGGAGCTTTCTTTAAAGACAAACTTTGATTTGATATTAAAAGTTTTCCGCAATCATTTAAATTTTCAACAAATCCTTTATATATATTAATACATTTAATAAATATATTGCCAAATTTATGTGGAAAACCTTTTCTTTTGCAATGTTTTATGCTATAATTTATTCTGTCATATTTTATAATTTCTCTTATTCCTCTTAAAACAAAACATAAAAAAATCAAAAAAAGAAGGAGGAAAACAATGGATTCTTTTGAAGAAATCTTTGGTCTTGTAAAAAACTGCTGCAAAACCCAGATGACCGAGGTTGCCTATAACCTCTGGATAAAGGATATCATTCCCGTAAAATTAACAGTTGAGAACGTCCGCCTCGGCGTCAATTCCGAATTCAAACAGAATATTGTTTCTGAAAAATACAAGGATCTGCTCGCCCGTGGCTTTGAGGAGGTTCTTGGTTTTCCGGTGGAAGTCACTATCGAATGTGTTCTTCCGAAGGAAGAAAGCAAAACGGAAAATAAATACAATACTGTCACCAGCGCCGCGGATTCACTTAAAAACGACAATCCGTCCGGCGATTATGAATATACCTTTGAAACTTTTATAGTCGGTTCTTCCAATAAATTTGCACATGCGGCGGCAATGGCTGTTGCCACCCATGATATACGCAATTACAACCCGCTTTTTATTCACGGTGATTCCGGACTTGGCAAAACTCATCTTCTTTTTGCAATTATGAATGAAGTTAAAAAAAGAAGACCCGACGCAGTTGTTGCATACGTAAAGGGAGAAGAATTCACCAACGAGCTGATTGCCGCCATCAGAAGCCAGACGACACCGGAGTTCCGCGAGAAATACCGCAAGGTGGATTACCTTCTGGTGGACGATATCCAGTTCATAGCGGGACGTGATTCCACTCAGGAAGAATTTTTCCACACCTTTAACGCTCTCTATGAATCCGGCAAACAAATAGTACTCGTTTCCGACCGTCCCCCGAAGGAAATAAAAACCCTTGAAGACAGACTTCGCAACCGTTTTGAAATGGGTCTTATGGCTGATATCCAGCCGGCGGATTTTGAAACCAGAATTGCCATTATTCAGAGAAAAGCCGACCTTCTTCAGCTCGATATGCCCATAGAGGTTGCTGAATACATAGCTAATAACCTTAAAAGCAATATACGCCAGCTTGAAGGCGCGGTAAAGAATATAAAAGCCAATTCCCTTATTTATGAAAACAAGCCCATCACCATTATGATGGCGCAGGCAGCCATAAGGGATATACTCAATGACAACCAGCCCGTTCCAGTAACCATCGGAAAAATAATCAGCGAAGTAAGCCGTACTTTTAACGTTTCCGAACAGGATATCAAGAGCAACAAGCGCGCCGCGAATATAAGCCGCGCAAGACAGGTCGCCATGTACGTTATAAAAGATATAACCCAGATGAGCATGGCCGCCATCGGTGATGAATTCGGCGGAAGGGATCATTCCACGGTCGTTTACGCCATAAGCCAGACGGAAAAGATGATGAAAACCGATTCTCACCTCCGTGAGATAATCGAAGATATCACAAAAAACATAAAGGATATGTAAACTTTTCCACTTGTTGAAATAAGTTGAAAACAAGTTAAATTAACAGTCTTTTCACAATATAACACTTTTTATTCAACAGGAAAAATTTTACAATAAGTTGATTCAACTTTTCCATAAATTTTCAATATTTTGTTTCTTAAAAAAGCCTGTCCTTAAAAAGGCTTGAAATAAACGTTTTTTTAAGTTTTCAACAAATTCAACAGCACCTACTACTGTTACTGAATAATACTATTCTTTCTTTCTATCGGGAGGAGATTCTATGAAATTTTCTTGCAGCCGCCAGGAACTTTCCGAGGCACTCAATAACGTGACCCGTGCCGTCGCCGCAAAGACCACCCATCCGGCAATGGAGGGTGTTCTCATCATTGCGGAAGACGACCGCCTTACCCTCAGCTGCTACAATATGGAGCTGGGCATTACCACTTATATGGAAGCCCACATCGTCGAAAACGGCTCCATAGTGCTTAACGCGAAGCTTTTCTTTGATATGGTCCGCCGCCTCGCCTCCGAGAGAGTCGAGATCGAATGCGACGAAAAGCTTGTAACTAAAATCCGCGGCGGCGCTGCGGAATATAATATCATCGGAATAGAAGCCGAGGAATTCCCTCAGCTCCCCACCGTTGATGAGAAAATCAATTTTACCATAAAGCAGGAAACCCTTAAAAGCATGATCGACCAGACCATCTTCGCTGTTGCGGTAAATGATTTCAAACCCGTCCATACCGGTTCCAAATTCATCATAAAGGATCACGTTCTTTCGGTGGTTTCTGTTGACGGATTCCGCCTTGCTATTCGTCAGGAGCAGGTTTCCTATGGCGACGAACTTGACTTCATCGTTCCGGGAAAATCCCTTTCGGAGGTTGCAAAGCTTCTTGAGGGAGAGGAAGATATGCTCGTTGCTCTTTCCCAAAAGCATATTATTTTCAGAATAGGAAGATACGACGTTGTTTCCCGTCTTCTTGAGGGTGATTTCATTGATTTCCGTTCTTCAATTCCGGCTTCTTCCAATACCGTCGTTGAGGTAAAGGTACGCGACTTCCTCAACTCCATCGACAGAACGAGTCTTCTTATCAATGACAGACTTAAAAGCCCCATTCGCCTTTCCATAGGCAACGGAGAAATTAAAATATCCTGTTCCACAGCTCTCGGTAAAATAAGCGACGTCGTTGAGTGTGATATAAAAGGTGATTCCGTTGAAATGGGATTTAATAACCGTTATTTGCTGGAAGCGCTCCGTGCGACCGGCTGCGACAAGGTAAAAATGGTTATAAACAGTCCCCTCGCACCGGTAAAAATTCTTCCTATGGAGGGAGAAAGCTTCCTTTTCCTTGTTCTTCCCGTAAGAATGAAAGCGGATATTTGATTTAACAGCCTCCATTTAGGCAATAGGGTCTTAATATGAAAAGAGGATTAAAATGGCAAAGATACAGCTTAAACTCGTTCGCAGACCGGCAGTTTCAGCCCCGGCTGAAGTTGCCATAAGGGACGAATATATTAAACTTGATTCATTCCTTAAATTTTCCGGCGCCGTTATGACAGGCGGCGAAGCAAAAGAATTTATTCAGGGCGGAAAAGTAAAAGTTAACGGCGAAGTCTGTACCATGCGCGGAAAAAAAATGCGCCCGGGCGACGTTGCCGAGCTCGGCGGGAAATCCTTTATTGTTATCGCGGAAGAAGAAAACGAAGAATGATTTTCAAAAGCCTTGAACTTAAGAATTTCCGCAATATAGAAAGTCTTTCGATGAATCCGGGCGAAAAAGTAAATATAATCTGCGGCGAAAACGCCCAGGGCAAAACAAATCTTATGGAAGCCCTTTGGCTTTTTACCGGAGCAAAATCTTTTCGTCAGACAAAGGACAGCGAATTTATCCGGTTCGGCGAAGAAAAAGCAAGCCTTAAAGCTGATTTTTATGCCGAGCACCGGGAACAGAATGCGGAGATAAATTTTTCTCCTTCAAAGAGCATGAAGAAGAACGGAATAGATATAAGGTCCGCGGCGGAATATGCCGGAACCTGCGGAGGAGTTGTTTTTTCGCCGAATCATATGAATCTTTTCCGGGACGGACCGAAGGAACGCCGCCGCCTGGCGGATACTTCCCTTTGCCAGCTCTATCCGAAATATCTTTCGGTGCTCAGCGATTACAACAAGGTTCTTTTACAGAGAAACACCGTGCTCAAAGACGCAAAATACCATTCGTCACTTCTTGATATGATAGATGTTTATGACGAACAGCTCGCAAGGCTCGGGGCTTCCATAATAAGGACGAGAGTGAATTACTGCGAAAGCCTTAATAAAAAAGCAGCGGAAATTTATAAAGGAATGTCCGCGGGACGAGAAAATTTCTTTGCGGAATACAAAACGACCGTCCTTAATGAAGATGAGCACGCTGAAAGTTCCTTGAGCACCGCGGAATGGGCGCAAAAATTTTATGATGCTCTGCAAAACACTAAAAATTATGATTTTGAGCACGGTTCCACTTCCATAGGTCCCCACAGGGACGATATAGAAGTGACCCTCGACGGAATGCCTGTACGTTCATTTGGTTCACAGGGCCAGCAAAGAAGCTGTATTCTTTCGCTGAAGCTGGGAGAAGCGAAGCTCCTCGGTGAAGCTATGGGCGAACCGCCGCTGATTCTTCTTGATGACGTCATGAGCGAACTGGATTCCATACGCCGTGACTATATACTTAACTCAATCGGCGAAAGCCAGATTTTTCTCACCTGCTGTGATAAGGAACTTTTTTCCGGACTTTCGGAAGGAAAGGTTTTTACCATGGAAAAAGGAAAAATAACCGAGGTATAAACCTCCTCGAAGGAGGTGGTGGAATTGCGAAGCAATGACGGAGGAGGGACAAACCCTGTCCATCTTGTGTTTGCGCTCCGCGTTGTCTGTTGATCCCTCATCCACCATTCCTTCGGAATGGTCCCCCTTCCCCTCTGGGAAGGTTAATAAAAAAGGGGGTATATCATGTATCTCTTCCTCGGCGGCGACGTTTCCGTATGGGAAAACGACGTTATCGGAATTTTCGATATGGATAACACCACCGTTGCAAAATCGACCAGAGGTTTTCTTTCCAGAACACAGAAAGAAGGCAAGGTAATAAACGTGACCTTTGATCTTCCGAAAAGCTTTTGTATTACGACTGAAAGCGGAAAAGAGAAGGTCTATATATCCCAGCTTGCGCCCGCAACCCTTAAAAAACGCGGCGGAACGCTTTAAAATCCGGCGTTTTATTTTGAAACGCAATATGGGCAGTTCTATTTGAAAGCCCGAAAAATTGGCGCAAAAAAATGCGACAATAAAAAATTTGAAATTTACCGCATTGAGCGGAAAAATATCAGGAGGTAAATTCGTGGAAAAAACTCCGTTTGCCGTAGAGCCCATGCAGGAAACCTATGACGAAAACCAAATACAGGTTCTTGAAGGACTTGAAGCAGTAAGAAAAAGACCCGGTATGTATATCGGTTCAACAGGCCCGAAAGGTCTGCACCACCTTGTTTATGAAATAGTTGACAACGCCATTGATGAAGCCCTCGCGGGATACTGCACCGATATAAACGTCGAGATCCTTCCGGGAAACCTTATCCGCGTAACGGATAATGGCCGAGGAATCCCTGTGGGTATCCATCATAAGCTGGGAATTCCGGCAGTAACAGTCGTTTTTACCGTTCTTCATGCGGGCGGTAAATTCGGCGGTTCCGGATATAAGGTTTCCGGCGGTCTTCACGGCGTCGGCGCATCCGTCGTAAACGCTCTTTCTGAATGGCTCGAGGTCGAAGTAAAGGACGGCGAGCATATCTATCGCCAGCGTTTCAACCGCGGCGTTGCCGACGGTGACCTTCAGATGATCGGCGATACTGAAGAAAAGGGTACGGCTGTTCTTTTCAAGGCCGATGACCAGATTTTTGAAACCCTTGAATATGAATATGACGTACTTCTTAACCGCCTCAGAGAGCAGGCGTTCCTTAACGCAGGAGTAAAGATCATATTTACTGATAGGCGCGACCCTGAAAACGAACGCAGAGAGATACTTCACTATGAAGGCGGCATCAAATCCTTCGTTGAGTATCTTCATAAGAAAAAAGGTCTTGAAACGGTGCATCCGGAGGTTCTCTATTTTTCCGCAAGGAACGGAGATTCCACCGCCGAGGTCGCAATGCAGTATAACGACAGCTATAACGAGGTAATCCTCAGCTTTGCGAACAATATTCACACCATCGACGGCGGTATGCATGAAACCGGTTTTAAAAACGCCCTTACAAAAGCGTTCAACGATTACGGCAGAGAAAAGAAGATCCTTAAAGATAACGATAAAAATCTTTCCGGCGAGGACGTCCGCGAAGGTTTGACAGCGGTTATTTCCGTAAAGCTTACCAATGCCGAATTTGAAGGCCAGACCAAAACAAAGCTCGGCAATACCGAAATGCGTTCCATGGTCGATAAAATGCTTTACGAAAAGCTCAAAACTTATTTTGAGGAAAACCCCAATATAGCGAAAGCAATTTTTGAAAAATCCCTCGGCGCCGCAAGAGCAAGAGAAGCCGCGAGAAAAGCCCGCGAAACGGCAAGAAGAAAATCCGTTCTTGAAAGCGCTTCCCTTCCGGGCAAGCTTGCGGACTGTTCCGACCGCGACAACGTAAATACCGAAATTTATATCGTAGAGGGTGACTCTGCAGGCGGCAGCGCAAAAATGGGCCGTGACCGTACCTTCCAGGCGATACTTCCCCTTTGGGGCAAGATGCTCAACGTCGAAAAGGCAAGAATTGATAAGGTTTATAACAATGACAAGCTTACCCCGGTCGTGCTTGCTCTCGGCTGCGGAATCGGCGATGAACTCGATATTTCAAAGCTCCGTTACGGCAAAGTAATTATCATGGCCGATGCGGACGTTGACGGTTCCCATATCAGAACCCTTCTTCTCACATTCTTCTTCCGTTATATGCGTCCTCTTATTGAAGAGGGTCATATATATATAGCCCAGCCGCCTCTTTATAAAATAACGGTTGGCAAAAAAGTGCGTTATGCCTATTCCGATGAGGAACGCGATGAAATCCTTCGTGAGCTTGATCCGGAAGGCAGCAAAAAAAGCGATGTTCAGCGCTATAAAGGTCTTGGTGAGATGAACCCCGAACAGCTTTGGGAAACCACCATGGATCCGGAGCGCCGTATCATGCTCCGCGTTGAGCTTGAGGATGCCGCCGCAGCGGATGAGGTTTTCACTATCCTTATGGGCGACAAAGTTGAGCCGAGGCGTGAGTTTATCGAAACAAACGCAAAATATGTACAGAATCTCGACGTATAAAACAGGAGGTAAACAAAAATGGGATTTAATATGTTTAAAAGAGCTCCCAAACCCAAGGTAGAAGTTCCGCGTATCGAAGTTTCAGAATACGGTGAACCGAAATATTGCTTCACCCACGTTCCGACCCTTGAAGTATATCGTGAATACAACGACAGCGTTTCCGCGCCGGCGATTGAAAGGGATAAAAAGCTCAAAAAGATTTTCGGAATTATCGTTGCCGCAATCGGAATTTATTACGGCGTTATGTGCGTTCTTAATTTTGACCTTCCGGAATATCTTGCAAAAGGAAGAACCTTCCTCCAGTGGATGAGCTATACCGGATTTATGTGGTATTTCTTTATATTCTGTGCTTCGGTATTTATTTCCTATCGCCTTCTCACCTTTTATAAATTCTTCCCGAAGCGCCTTGAAAAGGCAACAATGGAATATTATAATTCCAGCAAATATCTTACCAATGAGATAGTCCTTGCCTGCTATGAGGACGGAGTCCTTGAAAAAGCGGAGCCCCGTGATGAGTTTTTTGAATGGGGTATGTTCAACCG
Organism: uncultured Oscillospiraceae bacterium; assembly: GCA_964581405.1. Taxonomy (GTDB): domain Bacteria; phylum Bacillota; class Clostridia; order Oscillospirales; family Ruminococcaceae; genus UMGS1668. The sequence continues at coordinate 15,726 of CAZOOL010000011.1, forward strand.
CTGCTGGGAAAGCGAAAACGTTGTCTATCTTGAATTCACTCTTGCAAACCAGCTTTTCGTCGAAAAGAAAGTGATGCTTGAAGCCGGAGCGGATATCGAAGAATTCATTGCATGGGCAAACGAAAAAATCGCCGAAGGCAAAGTTATCCTTGCGGAAAGAGAAGCAGCGGAAGAAGCCGAAGAGGAAGAACTTGAAGAGGCTGAAAAAGAGCTTGAAGCACTCGAAGCAGAACTCGAAAACGAAGAAAACGAGGATTGATATAATGACCTCTCCTGTGTAAGGGGAGGTGTCACGGCTTTGCCGTGACGGAGGGGTTGACTTATAAACAAAAAAGCTGAAAATATTGGCTTTCGATAAAACGGGACAGGGTTACAATCCCTCAGTCAGCTACGCTGACAGCTCCCTTTATACAAGGGAGGCAAAAAGATAGAACGGAGGAAACCGTTTTGGAAGAAAACGAAAAGAAATTACCCGATGCGGCAATCGAGCTTGAAGACGATATGCCCAAGGCAAAACTTATAAACGTCGATATAGAAAAGGAAATGAAAAAATCCTTTCTGGATTATTCCATGTCCGTAATCGTATCCCGTGCTCTTCCGGATGTGCGCGACGGCCTTAAGCCCGTACACCGAAGAATCCTCTATACCATGTATGAAAACGGACTTGAGCCGACAAAACCTTACAGAAAGTGCGCTGACACGGTCGGTTCCGTTCTCGGTAAGTATCACCCCCACGGTGATGCTTCCGTTTATGACGCAATGGTTCGGCTTGCCCAGGATTTTTCCCAGAGAATACCGCTCGTTGACGGTCACGGAAACTTTGGTTCCGTTGACGGTGACCCGCCTGCTGCATACCGTTATACCGAAAGCCGCATGAGCAAAATGGCGCTTCGCATGCTCACCGATATTGATAAAGATACCGTTGATTTCATGCCCAACTACGATGACCGACTCAAGGAACCGGTTGTTCTTCCCTCGAGATACCCCAACCTTCTTGTAAACGGTTCTATGGGTATCGCCGTAGGTATGGCAACAAATATTCCGCCCCACAACCTTCGGGAAACAGTTGACGCTGTATGCTGCCTTATTGATAATCCGGAAGCAACCCTTGATGACCTTATGGAACACATCAAAGGACCGGACTTCCCTACCGGCGGCATTATCATGGGCAGAGCAGGTATCCGCGCAGCATATGCTACCGGCAGAGCAAAGCTCATAGTCCGTTCCCGGGCGGAAATTCAGGAATGGAAGAACGACCGCTATCGCATCGTCGTTTCCGAAATTCCCTATATGGTCAATAAAGCCAGACTTATTGAAAGCATTGCGGACCTTGTAAAGGATAAACGCATAGAGGGAATTTCCGATCTCCGTGACGAATCCGACAGAGAGGGTCTTCGCATTGTTATCGAGCTAAAGCGCGATGCCAATGCTCAGGTCGTGCTCAACCAGCTTTATACTTATACCCAGCTCCAGGATACCTGCGGCGTTATTATGCTCGCTCTTGTAAACGGGCAGCCGAAGGTCCTCCCCCTCAAGGAGATGCTGAAAAACTATATTGATTTCCAGCGCGAAGTCATTATCCGCCGTACAAAATACGACCTTGGAAAACTCCGTGAACGCGAACACATCCTCGAGGGTCTTAAAATCGCCCAGGACAACATAGACGAAGTTATCCGCATCATCAGAAGCGGCAAGGACGATAACGAAAACAGACCCCGCCTTATGGAGCGCTTCGGACTTTCCGAGATTCAGGCGAACGCCATACTCGCAATGCGCCTTGGCCGACTTTCTTCCCTTAACAGAGAAGCCATCGAGAATGAACTTGCGGAAATCCGCGAAAAAATCACCGAACTGGAAGAAATCCTCGGCGATATGCACCTTGTGGATAACATCATCAAAACCGAAATGCGTGAAATTTCCGATAAATTCGGCGATGACCGCCGCACCGGCATTGAAACCATCAGCGGCGAAATGGATATGGAAGATCTTATTCCCGTTGAGGACAGAGTTATCACCCTTACCCATTTCGGATATATCAAGAGCCAGCCGGTGGAGGCTTATAAAGCCCAGCGCCGCGGCGGAAGAGGTATTTCCGGCATGACAAGACGCGATGAGGACTACGTCGAAAGCCTCTTCACCGTTTCTACTCATGACTATATTCTCTTCTTTACGGACAGGGGCAAAGTTTTCCGCATCAAGGGTTATGAAATCCCCGAAAGCCAGCGTGCCGCAAGGGGTACCAATATCGTTAACGTGCTCCCGCTTGAACAGGACGAAAAAGTTACGACCCTTATCAAGCTCGGCGGAATCATCGACGAGGAAAACAGCTACCTCACCATGGTCACAAAAGCCGGTGTCATCAAGAGAACCAGACTTTCCGCTTACCGCAATGTCCGCAAAAGCGGACTTAACGCCATCAGCCTTGATGAAGGCGACGAGCTTAAATGGGTTCGTCTTACCGGAGGCGAGGACGAGCTCGTTATCGCAACCAAAAAAGGCATGGCGATCCACTTTAAAGAAACCGACGCACGCGAGCTTGGAAGAACAGCCCGCGGCGTAAGAGCAATAGAGCTTGCGGAAGGCGACGAAGTGGTCGGTATGGAAATTGTTGAGGAAAATAAAAAGCTCCTCACCATCAGCGCCGGCGGCAAAGGCCGACGCACCGAATTTGCCGATTACAGAATCCAGCAGCGCGGCGGCAAAGGTCTTCAGAACTACAAGACCGACGAGGTTGCCGGTATAAAAGCCGTTGCCGATGACGACGATATCATCGCCATAAGTTCCGACGGCATTATTATTCGTCTTTCTGTAAATGAAGTCAACGTCCAGCAGCGAGGTGCTTCCGGCGTAAAGGTAATGCGCCTTGCCGCGGAAGATTCCAGAGTGGTTTCCTTTACCGTTGCTCCGAGGAGCGATGAGGAGGAAGAAACAGAAGAATCCGCTGAATCCAACAAATCTGCAGAAGCTGTTTCTGAAGAATAAAAAGCAAAGGGCGGGAGCTTGCTCCCGCCCTTTATGAAAAGGAGAAAAATCCATGCGAAGAAGGCAAAGAGAAAATCAGTCGCCCATGCTTTCCGGAATGATAGGCATTGTGATGATTTGCTTCGGCGTTTTTTGGACGATTATGGCGGGAACGATTTTCTTTCCTATGGCGATTTTCGGAATCCTTTGGACGGCGGTTGCCGTTATGATAACGGTCAATAACTTCAAGAAAGAAAAAAGTACCGAAAGGCCCCGACAGCCGGAGGAACCGCGGCAGAATTACCGGGTGCCGGAACCGGAAACCACGCCAAAGGAAATACGCTGTCCCTATTGCGGCGCGCCCATTACACGCGAAAGTAAAAAATGCGAATATTGTGATACAAAGTTTTAAAAAAGCACCTAAAAGGTGCTTTTTTTATAGATGATTCGGGTAAGGATATTTTGGGAGCGCTTTAATTTTGGAAAACGCTAAACTTTCGCCGCATTTTTTCGGTAAAGCTGCAAAATGAAAGAAAAAACAAATGATAATGATAAATATACATATCCGATTTGCAGGATGAATAAAAATTTTCCTGCAAATCGTTTGTTTGGGAATGTCAACTGTCCACAGCACAAAAACACATTTATATGAAAAAAGACCGCCTTTGAAAAGGCGGCCTTTTTTCGCTGTTGAGAATTTATTTGATAAGAGAGATGATAAAGGTGGTGATGATTCTTTCGAGCTTTCCGGATCTGTTTTTGGAAACAAGAGCGGAAAAACCCTCACAATAAGCCATATTCTCGTGTTTTTCCCAAGCATGGGAAACCGGCATACGGTTTTCAAGCTGGCAGCGGTAATCATTAAAAGAGATGTTGGAGAACATTAAAATCAAATCCTTTCGTCTTTTTCCGGCGCAGGGTGTTCCCTTGCTGCCCGCAAATTTTATCAATGAACTGTCCGCTCATCGTGCACATTATAACGCACAAGCTCCTGCAAAATCAAGTATCTGCGGCTGAGAAAACAGACGAAAATTACTTGCCAAATTTATGCAGTTTAAACAAAAATGAAAATGCATAACA
>CAZOOL010000012.1:0-1823 GCA_964581405.1 uncultured Oscillospiraceae bacterium
GCGGTGATTTCTTCATCGGGCGCTTTTGTGAATTTCGATACCGCAAAGATAACTGCGGCGGAAACAAGGAATGCCGGAAGAAGCTCATAAACGGTAAGCCAGCCTATGCCAAGGTTTCTGCCCAAGGGGGTGAAAACATACTCCCAGAGGAAAACCATGGCACCGCCGGAAACCATTCCGGCGACGGCGGCGGCATGGGTGACTTTTTTCCAGAAAAGGCTGATGAGCATAAGCGGACCGAATGCTGCTCCAAAGCCCGCCCAGGCGAAGGAAACCACGTTGAAGATAACGCTGTTTTCGTCAAGTGCAACTATAACGCCGAAAAGGGCGATCACAACAAGGACGATTTTGGAGCAGCGCATAACCTGTTTATCGGTGGCTCTTTTATGGAAGATTCCCTGATAAAGGTTCTTCGAGAATGCGGAAGCGGCGATGAGGAGATAGGAATCGGAGGAGCTGATGGTGGCGGCAAGGATACCGGACATGATTACGCCGGCAAGAACGGGCGGCAGAAGCTTTCCGCAGATGATGATAAATACGTTTTCCGCGCCGGAAGAGGAAAGAAGAGCTTCTTCGGTGGGGAGCAATGCTCTGCCGATGATACCGATGGCAACCGCGGCAAAAAGGGAAATGATGACCCAAACGGTGGCGATGCGGCGGCTCATCTTGATTTCGGAGGTCTTTCTTGCGGCCATGAAACGGAGAAGAACCTGGGGCATACCGAAGTAGCCGAGCCCCCAGCTGAGGGTCGAAATAACGGTGATGATGCCGTATGCGCCTGCTTCACCGAAAACCGGTGCGCCGTTTTCAACGAGCTGAAGTCCGTTTTCACCGAGAACAGGGGCGGCAATTCCGAAAAGCTCGAAGAAGCCGGGAATGTTCTTCGCATTTTCAAGAACGGCGCCAACGCCGCCGGCGGCGGAGGTTCCCGTGATGAGGATTACCGAGAGGGCGATTATCATAACGATCGCCTGCATGAAGTCGGAAGCGCTTTCAGCAAGGAAGCCGCCGAGGAAAGTATAAATGATTACAAAAACCGCGCCGATAATCATCATCGGGATATAGGGAAGACCGAAAAGGGTTGAAAAAAGCTTGCCGCAGGCGACAAAACAGCTTCCCGCATAGACGGAGAAGAAAACGAGAATTACTACTGAAGCTATGGTGAGCAGAACTTTTTTGCCGTCCGCTTCGTGGAAGCGCTTGGAAAAATAATCCGGAACGGTTATGGCGTCAACTTTTGCGCTGTATCTGCGAAGGCGCTTTGCGACTATGAGCCAGTTGAGATAGGTTCCAACGGCAAGGCCGACCGCGGTCCAAAAGGCGTCCGCAAGTCCCATCCAGTACGCAACGCCCGGAAGACCCATCAAAAGCCAGCCGCTCATGTCGGAAGCTTCGGCGCTCATAGCGGAGACCCATGGACCAAGGCTGCGCCCGCCGAGAAAATATTCGTCGCTGTTCTTATTGGCGCGTTTGGAAAAATAAACGCCGATGGCTATTACCACCGCCATATAAAGAACCATTGCGATAAGCATTTTGATCTGTGCATCAGTCATGGTGAATGTCCTCCATTTTTCAAAAACTTGAGCCTATTATAGCACGACATTTTATAGACTGCAACACAGAATTAATTATATACTATTTATAGACTTTTTTTATAAAAATAACTTAAATTTATTTTATTTATGCGAAAAATAATATAGACGAAAATACAGAACATTAAAAATACAAAATATAGGGAAATAAAAATAATTCAGCAAATTAAAGCGATAAAACAAAAATGCGGCGCATTTGCAATTTAACGCAGAGAACGATCCTTACCGTTC
>CAZOOL010000012.1:1923-3466 GCA_964581405.1 uncultured Oscillospiraceae bacterium
GAGGCGATTATCCAGCCGGCGGCGCCTTTGAGCACGCCGGAAATTGCGAGCACCGCCATAATGAGCATGGCAAGAACGCTGAGCACGGAAACGAGCACGCCGCCGAAAAGTATCATATCAACGGGCTTTACGCTGAAGGAGGTTATGCCGTTCCAGGCAAGGTCGAGCATCTTTCCGATGCTGTATTTGCTTTCGCCGGCAAAGCGTTCGCGGCGCTCATAATAGACCTTGTCGCTCCTGAAGCCCAGCATGGGCACCATTCCGCGAAGAAAAAGGTTCACCTCATCAAATTCCGCAAGGGCATCGAGAGCCTTTTTGCTCATAAGGCGGTAATCCGCATGGTTGAAAATGATATGTGTGCCGAAAAATTCCATGACTTTATAATAACCTTCGGCGGTGAAACGCTTCATGAATCTGTCGGTGCTGCGCTTGTTGCGGACTCCGTAAACAATTTCGCAGTCTTCGTTATATTTTTCGATCATACTGTCCATGGCGTCTATGTCGTCCTGAAGGTCGGCATCAACGGAAATCGCAGCGTCGCAATGCTCCTTTGCTTCCATGAGCCCGGCAAGAAGTGCGTTTTGGTGGCCGCGGTTGCGGCTGAGCTTTATTCCGGAGAAAATTTCGTTTTCCCCGTGCGCTTCGCAAATCATCTTCCACGTGTCGTCACGGGAGCCGTCGTCCACGAAAAGAACTCGGCTTTCGGAAGAAATAAGCCCGTTGGAAATAAGGCTTTGGTATTTTTCGGTCATGACCCGAATTGTTTCGGGCAGGACTTTTTCCTCGTTATAACATGGGATAACAGTGTATAAAATCAAAAATTTCACCTTGCTTTCTCGATAAGAGCCAGTTCTTCGGCAGAAAGTTCGCGGCATTTTCCTTCCGGAAGGTCATCGGGAAGAGTAAAATCCCCGATGGAGAGCCGATGAAGCTCCGTTACCTTTGCGCCGAAGCAGCCGAACATTCTTTTTATCTGATGATACCGCCCTTCGGAGAGGGTTACAAAACAGGTGTTTTCTCCCGTTTTTTCGAGCAGGGCGGATTTGCATATTCCGTCATTGAGCTCTATCCCTTCGGCGAAGCCTTTTTCCATTTCGTCTGTTACGGGAAGGTCGATGGTGACGGCGTATTTTTTTGAAACGTGTTTCCTCGGGGCAAGTATGCGGTGGGCAAAATCGCCGTCATCGGTGATTATCATGAGCCCGGTGGTATCCTTATCCAGCCTTCCGGCGGGGAAAAGCCCGTTGCGGAAAAGTTCCGGCGGAACAAGCTCCAGAACGGTTTTTTGTTCGGGGTCTTCCGTTGCGGAAACGTAGCCCTTCGGTTTATTGAGCACAATATATAAGTGCGATTTTCCGTTTATTTTCCTGCATTCAAGAAAAATTTCGTCATTTTCGTCAACTTTATATTCCGAATTTCGTATAATTTCACCGCCGACGGTGACTTTTCCGGCAGATATAGCGGATTTTGCTTCCTTGCGGGAAAGCCCGGTTCGGGAAGCTATCATTTTATCGAGTCTTTCCAAGAGATTGTTCCTCCTTTC
>CAZOOL010000012.1:3566-19755 GCA_964581405.1 uncultured Oscillospiraceae bacterium
AAAAGGAAAATACCATGCTTAAAAGATTTTTTGAACTCCTTAAAAAAGGCGACATAAAGGGAATAATGCTCGAACCGACGGAGGATAGCTTTCTCCAGTTTTTCCGCTATATCTTTGTGGGCGGGGCGAGTTTTATCGTGGACTGGGCGCTGCTCCAGATAATCGAAGCCATGGGCGTTTATCATCTCATCGCCGGAATTTTTTCGTTCATTGCGGGGCTTTGCGTCAACTTCGGACTTTCAAAATTCCTTGTTTTCAGTAAAAAATCGGATAAAAAACAGGCCGCGAAAGAATTTACCGTTTTCGGCATCATCGCCGTTTTCGGGCTTATTATAACCGAAGGACTTATGTTTATTTTTGTTGATAAAATGGGTATCCGCCTTGCCATAGCGAAAATCATCGCCGCGGGCATAGTCCTTTTCTGGAATTTCTTTATGAAGAAAATCTTTCTTTACGGAAAGAAATAAATAATCGGACGGCGGGGGAAGGTCCCCGCCGTTTTTTTATTTCAGATCGATCATCTTTCCAGCAACGCATTTTGCAACGATTTTGCTGTCGGTATAAAGGTAGCAAAGTCTTTCAAAACGGTCGTGCATGGAAAGCTTTTTCGGGGTATAAAGGGCGCTGTCGTCAATAACGACGGCGTCCATTTCGTATCCTTCCTCAAATGCGCCGACTTTTCCGAAAAAGCTTCCGCCTCCTCTGGTCGCCATATAAAAAGCGTCTGCGACGGAAAGGGGTTTGAGGTTCTGGTCAACGAGCCTCCAGCGGAGTTTTGATGCCACGACGGAATCGGTGATGGCGCGGAAAATGGAAAGGGTGCTTCCGCCGGCAAGGTCGCTTCCGAGGCCGACTTTAAGTCCTCTTTCAAGATATTTGCGTGCCGGAGCGATTCCGGTGGCGACGTTCATATTGGACTGGGGACAAAGTGCGATCCATACTCCGCGTTTTTCAATAAGGTCGAGTTCTTCTTCGGAAGAATAAACGCAGTGCGCCATGATGGTCGGGCAGTTTTCTCCGCCGAAAAGACCGAATTTATCGTAAGCTTCGCCATAAAAATCCGTATAGGGACAAAGTTCCTTTACCCAGTCGATCTCGCCAAGGTTTTCGGAAAGATGGGACTGCATCGCAACGCCGTATTTTTTCTGAATTTCGCCGAGTCTTTCCATAACTTCGTCGGAGCAGGTGGGGGTGAATCTCGGAGTGAGAATGGGTTTGGTGTTTTCAAATTTATCGGCGGTATCCGCAACCCATTTTTCGGTATCGTTTCCGGAAGCTTCGGCGCTTTCTTCGCGGATATAGTCCGGGCAGTTTCTGTCCATGTTGACTTTTCCGACGCAGGTTTTAAGGCCGGTTTTGTCGAGCATCTCCATAAGAAGCTCCGTTGCGGGAACATGCCTTGAAGCAAAAATGCTTGCTCTTGTGGTGGCGCTTTTCCGAAGGTCACGAACAAAGCAGGAATAAGCTTTTTCAGCGTATTCGAGATCGGAAAAAGAGGCTTCTTCGGGGAAGGCGTATTTTTCAAGCCAGCCAAGAAGTTCTTCGTCCATTCCGGTTCCGATATATGAATACTGGGCGGCGTGAACGTGAAGGTCGGAAAAACCGGGAAGGATTATTTTATCGCCGAAATCGGTTGTTTCAGCGTTTTTCCATTCCTCCGGAAGTTCCTTCGCGATGCCCTTGCAGATGCCTTCTTCACAGAGCACCCAACTGTTTTCAAAAACTTCGAGTTCGCGTTTTTCGTTGGTATGAATGATATGACCTTTCCATGCAAAACGGTTCATAATAAAGGCTCCTTTTTGTTTTGGGGGATACTTTCCGCCCGAATTATTTGATTCTCTTCGGTTTCTTGGATTTTCCGGAAAGCTTGGGGTTTTTGTGCTTTCCGAGGGGTTTGTTTTCCTTATTGAATGAAACGGGTTTGTTCCCATTCTTTTCTGCGATGTTTTTTGCGCGGAAATCCTCGCGGACGATACATTCGGCGCCGTTTCCGATAAGATCCTCGCGGTGCGCCTTGCGGAGAGCCTTTCGCACCATATCGGCGTTTTCGGGAATATAATACTGCAAAAGCGCACGCTGAAGAGCCTTGTCCTCGGAATTGGTGGGGACATAGACTTCCTTCATAGTATAAGGGTCAATGCCGGTATAGAACATACAGGTGGAAACCGTTCCGGGCGTCGGATAGAAATCCTGCACCTGTTCCGGGCGGATATTGTATTTTTTAAGGAACTGGGCAACCGCGACGGCGTCCTTGATGGTGCTTCCCGGATGGGAGGACATAAGGTATGGAACGAGATACTGTTCCTTCTTTGCGGAGCGGGTGAGCTCCATGAATCTCTTTTGGAATCTTTCATAGGTTTCGATATGGGGCTTGCCCATCATATCGAGAACTCCCGCGCTGCAATGTTCAGGCGCGACCTTGAGATGTCCGCTGACGTGATATTTTACAAGATCCTTGAAGAAGCTGTCGTCCTCATCCGCCATGACGTAGTCATAGCGAATTCCGGAACGGATAAATACCGCTTTCACTTTCGGAAGGGCGCGCAGTTCGCGAAGGATATCAAGATATTCGCTGTGGTCGGCAATAAGGTTGGGGCAGGGATTGGGCGCAAGGCATTTTTTGCCGGCGCAAAGGCCGAGCTTTTTCTGCTTTTCACAGGCGGGATTGCGGAAGTTTGCGGAAGGACCGCCCACGTCGTGGATATATCCCTTGAATCTTGGGTCGGAGATAAGGATTTTTGCTTCCCTGATGATGGATTCCTTGCTTCTGCTGGTGACGAAGCGTCCCTGATGGAAAGCAAGGGCGCAGAAGTTGCAGCCGCCGAAGCAGCCGCGGTTCTGGGTAATGGAGAAAAGCACTTCCTCGATGGCGGGAACGCCGCCCATTTTCTGATAGACCGGATGGAAATCGCGCATATAAGGAAGCTCGTATATTTCGTCGAGTTCTTTCTGATTAAGAGGCGCGGCGGGAGGATTCTGTACGAGCATCATCTTTCCGTGGCGCTGAATAACCTTTTTGCCGCGGATATGATCCTGTTCGTCCTGCTGCTTTCTGGTGGCAACGGCGTAATCTTCCTTGCTTTCACAGACTTTTTCAAAGCTGGGACATTCAACGGCGGGACCGGGTTCGTATTCGTTTACCGGAACGAGGTAGCAGGTTCCGCGGATATCTGTCATGGTCATGGGGAGTTCGCCGTTGTTGAGCCTTTCGGCAATTTCGAGGGTCTGTCTTTCGCCCATGCCGTAGGAAAGCAGATCGGCCTTTGAATCCACAAGAACCGAAGGCATGACCTTGTTGTCCCAATAATCGTAATGGGCAAAACGGCGCAAAGACGCCTCGATTCCGCCGATGATAACGGGAACATCCGGATAGATGGATTTAATCTTTTTGCTGTAAACGGTGACGGCTCTGTCCGGGCGAAGACCCGCTTTTTTGCCCGGAGAATATGCATCGTCGCGGCGTTTGCGCTTCGCTACGGTGTAATGCGCCACCATGGAGTCGATATTGCCCGCGGAAACGAGAAAAGCAAGGCGCGGCTTTCCGAAACGGGTGAAATCATAGTTGCTTTTCCAATCCGGCTGGGCGAGAATCGCAACTCGGTAGCCCCTGCTTTCAAGAAGGCGGCTCAGAATCGCGGGACCAAAGGTCGGGTGGTCAACGTAAGCGTCGCCGGTGACAAAGACGAAATCCACTTCGTCCCAGCCGCGGTTTTTCATGTCATCTCTGCTTATCGGTAAAAAGGGCATAGGAACCTCCGAAAAAATTAGTACTCTTTATTTTAACATATCACATAAAATATTTAAAGCCTCCCTTGATAAAAGAGAGGCATTTTTTAAGGATTTCAGATTGAGCGGAAAACATCGCCGAAAAGACAGGGGATTTTATATAAAAACTCCCCGAAGACCGTTTTTTGCCGATGCTTTTATCCTTGGAAGAAGCGATTTTACGAAGCGAATAACGTATTCGCGGCTTTCACCGGCGGGGATACCGATAGCTTCGCAGACCCTTTCCGCCGCTTTTTCGAGGAGCATATACGCCGAAAAATCCGGCGTTCCGAGAAAGAGATTCACAAGCTCATCACGGTCGGCGGCGGTTATTTCAAGAGAAAAAACTTCTTTGCCGAGAAGGGAAAGACCGACGGCATTTTGGAGAGGAACCTCGCAAAGGTTGATGAGCATTTCGGAATAAAAGGGGCTTATTCGGATAAGAAGCCGCCGAACCGCTTTTTGGTCGAATCGGCTTATAACGTAATTTTCGAGCAGCAGCCTTTTGAGGTATTCCGAAAGATATTCCATGCCGAGCAGGCTTTCGGGAACGCTTTCCATAAGCTGATAAGTCACCGTGCAGGGGATATCCGCGGCGAAAAGGTCGATATTATAGTGATAAAACCCCTCGTTTATGCCCTTCAGAGTTTCCGTAAGGGCAAGGCTCGGTATTTTCGGGACGGTTGAGCAGGCGACTTTCCATTGAGCACGGACTTTATCGCAAAGCCTGAGCACGGATTTTTTGCCGTGCTCAAAAGCTTTTGAAAAGTCCTCGGAAAGCAGTTCCGAAGCGGTTTTTTCTGTTTCAATGAGATACTGGTTCAGCACAAAACAAACCGAAGCCAAAAGCCTTTGGGCCGCTTCGGAGGAAACGGAAGTGCTTTCGCCGTTGGTATATTCCCGGGCGACCGCTTCCATGAGCACCCACAATTTTTCGTGAAAAAGAATGGCTTCTTCCGGCGAAAGAGAACTTTCCGCAATCATTAAATCAGTCAAGATATTCGTTCCTCCTTCCGCGCAGTTTCATGCAGAAGCGTTCCATGGAGGTTCCGGCGAGGAACTCGATGTTCCCGGCGGCTTCGCCGTCAAAGGACTTTCGCATATAGGCGAGAAGCTCCGCATCGGAACAAAGCCCGTCACATTCGCCGCGGAAATAATAAAAAACCCTCTGGAGTTCCTCGAGCATATCGCAGTAATTTTCGCGGTTTATGTATTTTGAGCGGTGGAAGGTTTTCACAAGCAGGGGAAGGATCCCGCCGCCGAATTCAACTCGGCTGAAATCATCAAGGGCCTTTTGGCGCGCTTCGCAAAGCCTTTGATATTCCTCCTCGGTCAGAACAAGTTCGGATTTCGAGGAAAAGCTGTTGCAGAGTTCAAGTTCGTTTTTCGGTTTTTCATTTTTTGTCGTCAGAAAATAATCCATAAAATCACCTCCGGGAATGTTAGTTTAATCCCGCCGGAAGAATAAAACAAGTCTTGATTTTATGCGGTTTTTGTGGTATCATATATACAGACAAAAAAGAGCCTTTTTCAATATTCGAAAAAGGCTCTTTTTTCAAATTTACAGAATATTCATTGACTTGAAACTGAAATAAAGGTAAACTAAAACCATGAAATTTTGCCGAAAAGAGGTTTTGGTATGAAAAGAATAATTTCCGCGCTTTGCGCTTTTGTTATGGCTTTTGCTTTCTCTGTTACCGCGTTTGCCGGCGCGCCGAGCATTTTTGAGGAGACCGGGGAAATCATAAATACCGGAGGCGAAGGCCTCGGCATTATGATCGCCGCCGGCGCCGCGGCTGTTCTCGCAATTGCCGGCATAGTTTTCTTTGTTGTAAGCGGTAAGAAGAAATGATAAGAATTGCCGAAAAAACTGATATCCCTGCCCTTGCGAAGCTGGCTTCCGCTCCGGACGTATGGAGCGATTCTCCGGAAGAGCTTGAGGGCGATTTTGCGGAGCTTCTTGCTTCCGGAAAGGATCTTGTAGCCGTGGCTGAAGCCGACGGCGAAATCATCGGATTTGCCAACGTAAGGCTTCGCAGCGATTATGTCGCCGGAACGAAAACTTCGCCGGTCGCATATCTTGAAGGCATTGCCGTTGCGGAAAATTTCCGGGGAAAAGGCACCGCGAGGGCGCTTTTTGATTTTTGCAGGGATTGGGCGAAGGAAAATGGCTGCACCGAATTCGGAAGCGATTGTCTTATCACAAACGAGGCAAGCTATGCTTTCCATATTGCGCTTGGGTTCAGGGAAATCGAGCGCACCGTTCATTTTGCAAAGAAAATAGAAGAATAAAAATACCCGCCGGAAACCGGCGGGTATTTTTATCAGCGATAATATTTCTTTTTCAAATAGCGGTGATAAAGCATCATAGGCGGTATAAATCCGATGATGACGCAGAAAAAAGCGATAAAGGCAACCATGTGGTAATCAAAAATCAAACATATCAAAAACGATATCACGGTTGCAATGCTGTATGCGATCAGCATACAGCCGTGTTTTTTATTCCATTCTGATACACTGGAAAGCTGTTCTTTTTCCGGAACTTTTTCAAAAGTATAAAAACCGACAGGCTCATCGCTTTTGATCTGGGAAATACCGAGAATAAAAATAACGGCAGATACCAGAAAAACGATAGCAAAAGCTATAATGTTTTCAGCCATGTTTTTCTCCTTTGATTATTCGGAATAGGTTCCGGGGCAGAGTTCCTTTATCTTCTCCTGAAGGGCGAAGAAATCCTCCATGGCGGCGGGTTTTTGGTTCGGGTTGCGGAGAAGCGCCGCAGGGTGGAAGGTGCCCATAACGAGGCGGCCGTCCTTCTCGATGAACTGACCGTGCTCCCTGGTGACCTTGAAGTTCGGGTCGATGAAGCGAATGGCGGAAACGCGCCCAAGACAGACGATTATCTTTGGGTCGATGAGCTCTATCTGCTCGTTGAGCCAGCTGCGGCAGGCGGCAACTTCGTTTTCAGAAGGGTCGCGGTTTTGGGGCGGGCGGCATTTCACCATATTGGCGATATAGATGTTTTTCCGGCGCGAAAGTTCAACAACGGAAAGCATTTTGTCAAGGAGCATTCCGCCCCTTCCGACAAAAGGCTCGCCCTGCAGATCTTCATTTTCGCCGGGACCTTCGCCGATAAAAAGAATGTCAGCATTCGGATTTCCGACGCCGAAAACAACGTTTGTACGGGTTTCACAAAGTCCGCATTTTTTACAGTTAAGGCATTCAGCCCGAAGTTCTTCAAGAGCCATTGTATTCCCTCCGAAATAAGTATAGAAATATCATACATTAATTCGGCGGATTTATCAAGTGGTTCATATAAGCCGGATAAAATCTGCATTTGCATAGCCGACTGTGCCGCTGTAATTTACGGTGTACCAGTTGTTCCATTGTCCGAGAACGGTAAGAACGGTTCCGTTCGGAACGGAGGTTATTACTGAGCCGCCGGTGCTCGGATAGCGGCGGATATTCAGGTTTCCGCCCTGTGTGGAAACCTTTCCGGTCTGGGGCGCCATGGGCGCGATAAGCGGAAGCCCGAAATACTGTGTCATGGAAAGGGCGAGCTTTTCGGCAATGCGCTCGAGGTTCCCGGTTATCCAGTTGGCGTCGTCGATATTGTCGTGATATGCTATTTCCACGAGAACCGCCGGGGCACGGGTCCTCGTAACCTCGCCGAGAGTGGTGGTGGGTTCAGCCCTTGCGCCCGCAGGATAAGGGTAAATCGAGCCGAGATTTTCAGCGATAAGCACGGCGGCTTTTTCGCCCTTGACGCTGTTCGGGGCGTAATAGGCGATGATGCCCTGAAATTCGCCGTAGCGGCCTTCAGGCGCGGCGTTGGAATGGAGCGCAAGGTGGAAATCGTAGTTTCCGGCGTTGGAGGCGCGGATCGACGAAGCTGCCGTCATCTGCGGCGTGTTTCTGCTGAATCTTATCCCGCTGGAGGTGAGCCATGGCTCGAGTTCATCCGCGAGAAGATTCATCCAGTATTCCTCCGAACCTCCGGTGACATAGATGTTTGCCTGCTGGGTCGAGGGACTTAAATATATGTTCGGCATAAAGTTTTCCTCCGGGTTATCGTTATATTTTCAGTTTATGCGGAAGACAGGGAAATGTTTTACGCATTTCTTTATTATCGGGGCTTGAAATTGATAAAAAAATGAGAATTTTACCGCAATTTCCCTTTATTTTAAATATTATTTCTGTTATACTATATATTTGTGGTAATTTTTTTATTTTTATATAAAACCGCTTTGCGGTAAAGGAGAAATATTACGGAACAGTTAGTTGATATCGAAAGAATGGAAAATGCCGTTGCGCTTTTCGGAAGTTTTGATGAAAATATCAAGGAAATTGAAAAGGCCTACGGAGTAAATATACTTTGCAGGGGGACCCAGATAAAGATTTCCGGCGATGCGGAAAAAGTTTCCCTTGCAGGAAGGGCTGTTCAGGGATTGCTTTCGCTCATCAGCCGGGGAGAGGAGCTCAATGACCAGAATATCCACTACGTCATTGACCTTGTGAACGAAGGCAGCGAGGACCAGCTTTGCAAAATAAGCTCCGACTGCATCTGCATCACCGCAAAGGGAAAACCGGTCAAAGCAAAGACCCTTGGACAGAAAGCATATATTGAAGCGATAAAAAACACCACCGTGACCATAGGGGTCGGTCCTGCAGGAACGGGCAAAACCTATCTTGCGGTGGCAATGGCGGTGAAGGCTTTCCGAAATCAGGAAGTGAACCGCATCATTCTGACCCGCCCTGCTGTTGAAGCGGGCGAAAAGCTCGGTTTTCTTCCCGGCGACCTTCAGAACAAGGTCGATCCCTATCTGCGTCCGCTTTATGACGCGCTTTTTGAGATGCTCGGCGCGGAAAATTACCAGAGATTTGTTGAACGCGGAAATATCGAGGTTGCGCCGCTTGCCTATATGCGCGGACGCACGCTTGACGATTCCTTCATAATCCTTGACGAAGCACAGAACACCACCCCGGAACAGATGAAGATGTTCCTAACAAGGCTCGGCTTCAATTCAAAAGCGGTCATCAACGGCGACGCAACACAGATCGACCTGCCTTCCATCAAGAAAAGCGGTCTCGTTGAGGCAATGAAGGTCCTCAAGGACGTCGAGGACGTTTCGGTTATCAGATTTACAGAAAAGGACGTTGTGCGCCACAGACTTGTCCAGAATATCATCAAGGCGTACGAAAAATATTACGAAAGGACAGCAAAAGAAAATGGCAATCGCAAAAGTTATCATTTCAAACAGACAGAAAGAAATTAAGATCCCCACCGGTATAAGGCTTCTTATGCGCCGCTGCTGTGAAGCGACTCTTCGTACGGAAGGCTTTACCGAACAGGGCGAAATAAGCATCAGCTTCATTTCCAACGAGGAAATGAAAAGAGTGAACAAGGAATTCAGAAACGTTGACGCTGTTACCGACGTAATTTCTTTTCCCCTTGGGGAAAACGGCGTTTATGACCGCAACCCGGAAAGCGGTGCGCTGCTTCTCGGAGATATCGTGATTTCGCTCCAGAAAGCACAGCAGCAGGCGGAGCTTTACGGCCACAGCCTCCAGAGGGAGGTCGCCTATCTTACCGTTCATTCGGTTTTGCATCTTCTTGGTTATGACCATGTCAACGGAGGCATGGAACAGGTACATATGAGAGAAAGGGAGGAAACCGTCCTCGCGAAGCTTGGTCTTCAGCGTGACGCCAGTTATGTCAATGAATAATAAATTTGAAACAAAATCCGCTTTCGTAGCGATAGTCGGAAGACCCAACGTCGGAAAAAGCTCGCTTCTCAATGCCCTCATCGGCGAAAAAGTCGCGGCGGTTTCCGCAAAGCCCCAGACCACGAGGACCCGTATCACCGGTATCCTTACAAAAGGGCTTACCCAGTTCGTTTTTATTGATACCCCCGGTTTGCATAAGCCGAAAACAAAGCTTGCGGACTTTATGGTAAAGCAGGTCGGCGATTCCGTCGCTGACGTTGATATCGCCATTCTTGTTGTTGAACCGAAGGGCGAAATCACCCAGCCGGAGCGCGATCTTATCGAGCGTTTCAAGGCTCTCCGCCTTCCGGCGATTCTTTGCATCAACAAGATAGATACTCTTGAGAATAAAGAGGAAATGCTCGCGAAAATCGCGGCGCTTTCCAAAGAATACGAATTTGACGAGGTTATCCCGATTTCCGCCCTCAAGAAAGACGGGCTCGATATTCTTACGGGTGAGCTTGAAAAATACGCCGAGGAAGGTCCCCATTATTTCGCGGACGATTCCATCACCGACCAGCCCGAAAGAGCCATCGTAGCGGAGCTTATCCGTGAAAGAATGCTCGTTGACCTTGAGGACGAGGTTCCCCACGGAATCGCCGTTTCCATCGAATCCATGAAAGAGCGCGAAGGCAAGGATATGGTCGATATTGACGCCATCATCTATTGCGAGCGCGAAAGCCATAAAGGTATCATCATCGGAAAAAAAGGCGCCATGCTCAAGAAAATCGGAAGCGAATCCCGCATGAGCATCGAGCGCTTCCTCGGCTGTAAGGTAAACCTTCAGCTTTGGGTAAAGGTCAAGGAGGATTGGCGCAACCGCGACGGACTTTTGCGCAACTTCGGCTTCACCGAACAATAATCCTGCCTTGATTTTATCGTAGGGCGGGGGCTTGCTTCCGCTGAAAAATATAACTTTTTTTACCTCACATAACTGTTTTTTTAATTCATAAAATGATATTGAAAAAACTTTTATGCGGGGTAATGGAAATGAACGAAAAAAGTTGGAACGATTTTGAAAAAACAGGGAAAATAAGCGATTATCTGAACTATAAGCTTTCCAATCGCAGCGTTATTAACGAGAAGATAAACAGCGGCGAAATAAAACCCGCCCTTCCGAAGGACGTGGGAAAGCCGGAGGAAAGCTCTGATTTCAAAAAGCTTCATTTTTCCGTGAACGGCGGTATCGGATATGCAGATCAAGACGAAAGGCATCGTCCTTAAAGTACAGGATTATAACGAAAACGATAAGCTCCTTGCCGTTCTTACGGAGGATCGGGGAGTTATATATGCTTATGCTTCCGGTGCAAGACGCATGAAAAGCGCCCTTGCACCGGTTTCGTCGATGCTTTGCTACGGCGAATTCGTTTTTTTTAAGAACCGCGATAAATATACCGTTGATTCCGCCGAAAGCGAAAGGCTTTTTTTCGGTATCCGCAAGGATCTTGACAGCCTTGCTTATGCGAGTTATTTCTGCGAGCTTTGCCTTTCGGCCGCGAACCCGGAGGAGGATTCGAAGGACATACTGAGGCTTCTCCTCAATACGCTACATATGCTCGAAAACAAAAAAACGCACCCTGCCATGCTCAAGGCTATTTTTGAGATGCGGCTCATGAGCATCATCGGCTATGCGCCCGATCTTGTTGCGTGCTCAGGCTGCGGCGAGTTTGAGAAGGAACATTACTGGTTCGATGTTCAGAGCGGAAGCGCGGTTTGCACCGACTGCCGCCCCAATGGGGCAAATGGTGAGGTTTTGCTTTCAAAAGCGGCTTTTCTTGCCGCAAGGCACATTGTTTATGCGCCGATGGAACAGCTTTTTTCTTTCAGAATAGGGGAAAATTCGCTTATCGAACTTTCGAATGCGGCGGAAAAATACGCCGTTACGCAGATGGATAAGGTTTTTCCGACCCTTGAATTTTTGAATTCTATACGCTCGTTTTGATTTTTGTGATTTGAAATCAGTTTCAGAGGTAGAAAAATGACTGAAAACAGACATTACAGGGCATTGGAACTGGATAAGATCCTCGCAATGCTTGCGGATCAGACCGGCTGTGAGGACAGCCGCCGCCTTGCCCTTGAAACGGAACCGAAAACGACCCTTCGGGAGGCCCGGCGCCTTATGGACCGCACCGCGGACGCCTTTATGCTTTCCGCAAGGTTCGGCGCGCCGACTCTTCGCGGAGTCAGAAACGTTACGGGTTCCCTAAAGCGCGCCCAGATGGGCGCGACCCTTTCTCTTCCGGAGCTTCTGGATATCGAACGATTCCTCAAGGCTCTGCGGGAAATGAAAGATTTTCGCAATAACTACGAGGGAGAACAGGCGACCTCACTTGACGAATATTTTGAAAGCCTTATGCCGAATATCCGCCTTGAGGAAAAAATCGGCTTCACCGTTGTTTCCGAAGACGAGGTCAGCGATACAGCAAGCCCTGCCCTTGCGGATATCCGCAGAAAGATACGCAATTCCCAGTCGAAGGTAAAGGAACAGCTTGACCGCCTTATCCATTCGACCACATATTCCAAATATCTCCAGGAGCCCATTGTCACCATGCGTGACGGGCGCTATTGCGTACCGGTAAAATCCGAATACCGCAATGAGATAAAGGGTATGGTGCATGATACTTCCGGTTCCGGCGCGACAATTTTCATCGAGCCGGCGGGAGTCGTCGATGAAAACAACGAAACGAGAGTCCTCAAAGCGAAGGAGCAGCAGGAGATCCAGCGCATACTCTATGAACTTTCCTGCGATATCGGAAACCACGCCGCTTCGTTCATCGAGGATTATTCCGCCCTTGTTGAACTCGACCTTTGCTTTGCGAAGGCACGCCTCGCATCAAAAATGAATGCCGCCGTTCCGAGCCTTTCGGATGACGGAAAGGTACGCCTTTCAAAGGCGCGCCACCCGCTTATAGATAAAACGAAAATCGTTCCTATAGATATTGCCCTCGGCAACGATTACGATGTTCTTGTAATAACCGGTCCCAATACCGGCGGTAAGACCGTTGCGCTCAAAACCATCGGACTGCTCACTCTTATGGCTATGTGCGGTCTTATGATACCCGCGGGAGAGAGCAGTTCCGTTTCTGTTTTTGAAAGCGTTTTTGCCGATATCGGCGACGAACAGAGCATCGAGCAGAGCCTTTCGACCTTCTCATCCCACATCAACAACACCATAAAAATCCTTGAAAAAGCCGACGACAGAAGCCTTGTCCTTCTTGATGAGCTCGGCGCAGGAACCGACCCGATTGAGGGAGCGGCCCTTGCGGTTGCGATTATCGAACGCCTTAAGCTTTACGGCGCGAAGGTCGCCGCCACGACCCATTATGCGGAGATAAAAATGTACGCCCTCCAGACCCCGAGGGTCGAAAACGCCTGCTGTGAATTCAACGTCGAAACCCTTTCGCCCACATATAAACTCCTTGTGGGCGTTCCCGGAAAGAGCAACGCTTTTGCCATAACCGAGCGCCTCGGCATGGACGGAAGCATTGTTGACAGGGCGAGGGAACTCGTTTCCGCGGAAAACGCGAACTTCGAGGACGTCGTTGAAAAGCTTGAAAAAAGCCGTCAGGAGCTGGAAAAAGAACACGAAAAGGCCGAAGCCTACCGCAAGGAAACCGAGCGCATCCGCAGTGAGATTGCAAAAGAAAAAGAGGAAATGGAGCGCAGCAGGGAAAAGGAACTTGAGGCGGCAAGGATTTCCGCAAAGCGCCTTGTGGAACAGGTTCGCGCGGAAGCCCAGAAGCTCATAGACGAGATAACAGAAACCCAAAAAGCCGCCGATGCGGAATCCTCAGCGGATATGATCGCCCGGGCAAGGGCGCAGATGAAAACCGGCATAGGGCGTATCCAGGATATCGCCGATCCGGTTGCGGCAAAGGACAGCGGATACCGCCTTCCGAGGGCACTGGTACGCGGAGATACGGTACGCATAAACGGCATGAGCAAGGACGGAACCCTTGTCGGTCTTCCGGACGGAGCGGGCTACTGCCTTGTCCAGACAGGCATAATGAAATCGAAAGTACATGTTTCCGAGATCCGCCTTGTTGAAAACAAGGGCAAAAAGAACACCCTCGGCGGAGGTTCCGTAACTAAGAACATCGAAAGCACTTCGAGGAGAAAAGCCGCTTCCGAAATTGATATCAGGGGAATGGACGTCGAGCAGGGTCTGCTCGAAATGGACAGATTCCTTGATGAATGTGTGCTCCTCAATCTCCATACCGTTTCCGTTATTCACGGAAAAGGAACGGGTACGCTTCGTGCCGCGGTTCATCAGGCGCTTAAACGGAACAAAGCAGTCAGAAGTTTCCGCCTTGGCGTTTACGGAGAAGGAGAAACAGGCGTTACCATTGTTGAACTTAAATGAAAAGAACGGCATTGATTCGCCTGTCGTAAGACTTGAAATTCTTGAAAACAGCGGAAAATTAATCAGCAAAGGAGAGATAACAAATGAAAGTAGAATGGAAAACCTGTCTTAAAATCGCGGTGAGCATATTTGCTCTCTATCTTGCCGTAACCTACTGGGGAACCGCCGCCGGTGCTGTCGGAGTGGCAATCGGCGCGGCGACACCGCTTTTTATCGGCGGCGTCGTTGCCTATGTGGTGAACATACTTATGAGCTTTTACGAGAAAAAACTTTTCGTGAAGGCAAAAAAACCGGCGCTCCTCAAAGCGAAAAGACCTCTCTGTATGGTACTCGCTTTTATAACCCTTGTTGCGGTGGTCGCGCTTATAATATGGCTTGTTCTTCCGCAGTTCATATCCTGTATCATGCTCGTATTCAACTACGTTCCGACGGCGATGGAATGGATCGTTGAACAGCTGAACAAAATCGAATATATTCCCCAGAGCGTCATTGATGCCATTTCCTCCATCGACTGGAAATCCCAGATCGAGAAAATAGTGAGCGCCGTGAGTTCCGGATTGAGCGACGTCGTGAACATTGTTGTTTCCACTGTTTCCACCGTGATCGGCGGAATAGTGACGGCGTTCCTGAGCCTTATTTTCGCAATTTATATCCTTCTTGACAAGGAAAAGCTCGGCAGACAGTGTGATCGCGTTGCGAAGAAATATCTTCGCCGGAGCTGGTATGAAAAGCTCCGCTATGTGCTCAGGGTGCTCAATATATGCTTCAGAAAATACATTGTCGGCCAGTGCACCGAAGCGGTCATTCTCGGCTGTCTGTGCACCGTCGGTATGTGGATACTCGGTCTTCCTTACGCGACCATGATAGGCGCGCTTGTTGCGTTTACGGCGCTTATTCCCGTTGCGGGCGCATTCATCGGCGGCGGCATCGGCGCTTTTATGATACTTATGGTGAACCCTCTCCAGGCGCTTATTTTCGTCATTTATCTTGTTATCCTTCAGCAGTTTGAGAACAACATCATATACCCGAAGGTCGTCGGTTCCTCCATGGGGCTTCCGGCGCTTTGGGTGCTTGCGGCAGTCACCGTCGGCGGCGGAGTGATGGGCGTTGCGGGTATGCTCATAAGCGTTCCCGTTGCGGCGGCGGTTTACGTTATTCTCAAAAATGACGTCAGCGGCCTTACGGAGGAAAAAATCAAGGAAGCGATTGTTGGATGAGGATTAATAATGGATACAATAAGCCATATTAATAATATCATAAATCAATGGGACCCCATAGGATTAATGGACTTTTGTCCATCTAACGAATATCACACAGAAGTAGAAGATATCGCATTTCAGATTAAAAGGGATTTAAATCCAAATGATTTAGGAGCAAAAATTTATAACATTTTTTTAGACTCATTCGGTGAACAATGTTTTAAAAAGGATTTATCTGATTGTATTGATATAGCAAAAAGCATATTAAAAGACTTACCGCTTGATTAACCAGTTTACTTGTACGAGAGCCATAAAAATGGCTCTCGTACGACGCTTTCGGTAATGAAAAAGAGCCGAGCGCAACAGATGCAAACCCGTTCAGATACTGCGGCGAGTACTTTGACAAGGAAACAGGAACATATTATCTCAGGGCGAGATACTATGACCCGAGTATAGGCAGATTTACACAGCAGGACACCCACTGGAACACCGCAAACATGATTTATGGGGATAACCCCAACAAAATCAATGAACGGCAGGATACCGTCTGCGAATGTTGGAATAAAAACTCCTGTTCCCAAAATAGTAAGTAATACTTTTTCGCTTTCCTCTAATCAAACGATGGTTTGGAGTTCAAATGCTAAAACTACAGTTACAAAAAACATCTTAATTGAAATTATAAACGAAAATACAATTTCTGCAATTGGAAATATTTTTTCTAAGTTGTATTAATTTACTCTGGAGGATAATATATGGACACCAAACACAATATTACAATTCATATGAATAAAATGCTTTATTTAGAATTTCTTGTTTTTTATATTTTATTAACCGCAATTTATTTATTTGTTTTTGTAGAAGATTACAAATATAGTGAAGTTTTTTTTGATGATACAGCCCGTATCGTGACATTTGTAGTATTCGCTTTATCTCCTATTTGTATTTATGTTCTGGGAGCACCGACAATCTGTGCAAAAATTGTTGTTACTAAAGAAGGAGCAATATTAAAAAGACCTTTTAGAAAATCTATTTACCACCCTTGGGAATTTTATACCAACTGCGATAAAGGCTATTATTTATATTACGGTATGCCTTC
>CAZOOL010000013.1:0-19664 GCA_964581405.1 uncultured Oscillospiraceae bacterium
TCTTCCGGATTACAAAAAACGAGAAAAAATGCTGAAATAGTTCAAAAATTCACAAAAAGTTAATAAAAACGGTCAATATTCTTGACTTTTTCTATTTATATGTTATATTTATAATGTTATTTTTGCATCTGTTGTTTGACAGGTGAACCTTCGGTCAAAAGGAGGTGGAACTGTCGCCGGAAACCTATTTTGGAAAATGGCGATAGATAACGAAAACGATTGATTAAAACGACCGAATCTTCCTTGTCATATGAAACACCGGCTTCCAAGCGGGAACCTTCTAAAACCGGGCACTGCGGTAGGTACTTATGCGCGGCAACGTTTAGAACAAAAAACTCTTTTGCGGGGTCGGTTCCAAAAGGGAAGCGGTGGGTCGACAGGTTTTTAACACGCATATCAAAATCTTTCAATGGTATGCGGCATGCTGTAAAAAAGCAGTATGAAAAATGGGTGAGGCTGCGGCCGATGATCCTGTTTTTACCTTGCGTGACTTGAATCCGCAAAAGGGGGATGCAGAATGGAGAATAATACCATTATAAGTTTAAAGGATATCGTTGTTGAATTTGACGGGGAAAGTGTTCTTCGCCATATCAATTTGGATATCCACAACCATGAATTCGTCACACTTTTGGGACCTTCCGGCTGCGGAAAGACAACTACTCTTCGCATTATCGGCGGCTTTGTAACACCCAAAAGCGGGGACGTTTTTTTTGATGGAAAAAAGATAAATGATCTTCCGCCGTACAAAAGGGAAGTCAACACCGTATTTCAGAAATACGCTCTTTTTCCGAATCTCAATGTTTATGAAAACATAGCCTTCGGCCTTCGCCTAAAAAAGGTTCCCGATGCCGAAATCAAAGAAAGAGTTTTCGAAATGCTCGACCTTGTTAATATGAGAGGTTTTGAGCGCAAGGACGTAAACTTTCTTTCCGGCGGTCAGCAGCAGCGTGTCGCCATTGCAAGGGCTCTCATCAATAAACCGCAGGTTCTTCTTTTGGACGAGCCTCTCGGTGCTCTTGACCTCAAGCTCCGCAAAGAGATGCAGATCGAACTCAAAAAAATCCAGCGCGAAACAAAAATTACTTTCATTTATGTAACTCATGATCAGGAAGAAGCCCTTACCATGAGCGATACGGTCGTTGTTATGCGCGCGGGTCAGATTCAGCAAATCGGTACGCCTATTGATATTTACAACGAACCCATCAACGCTTTCGTCGCTGATTTTATCGGTGAATCCAATATTATCGACGGCGTTATGAAAAAGGATTACCTTGTAAGCTTTGCCGGAAGAGATTTTGTCTGCGTTGACTTCGGATTCGCCGAAAATGAGAACGTTGACGTCGTTATCCGTCCGGAGGATATCAAAATATCCGAACCCGAAAAAGGTCAGATCACCGGCAGGGTCGAAAGCATTATTTTCAAAGGCGTTCATTATGAAATCGTCGTTGTTGACGCAAACGGTTTTGAATGGAAAATACATTCCACCCTTTATGAAGAACCGGGCAGGGAGGTTGGTCTTTCCGTAATCCCGGATGATATCCATATCATGCATAAGATGACGGAGGAAAAGAAATGATAAAATCCCGTTATCCTGCTTTTCCGTATCTCGTTTTTATGGCGATTTTTATCGTCGTTCCGCTCGTAATGGTGGCATATTTTGCCTTTACCACGAGTTCCGGCGAATTCACTATGCAGAACATAATCCGTGTCGGGGATTATGTTCCCGTAATTATAAAAAGCCTTTTTCTTGCTTTTGTCGCAACGCTTATATGTCTCGGTCTCGGCTATCCGTTTGCGTACATAATGGCAAAAAAGACAAGCAATATAAGAAGAACTATGTTCATGCTTATTATGCTTCCCATGTGGATGAACTTTCTTCTCCGCACCTATTCATGGATGACAATTCTTGAAAATAACGGTCTTATCAACCGTTTTCTCGGAATTTTCGGAATAGGTCCCTTCGAGATGATAAATACACAGGGTGCGGTCGTCCTTGGAATGGTCTATGACTATCTTCCTTTTATGATAGTTCCGCTTTATACCGTCATGATGAAGATGGATCATTCCCTTGTCCAGGCGGCGCAGGATCTTGGTGCAAAGCCTGTTCAAGTTTTTTGGCACGTTATCCTGCCACAGAGCCTTCCGGGAATCAGCACCGGCATTACAATGGTATTCATTCCTTCTGTAAGCACCTTCATTATTTCCAAGATGCTCGGCGGCGGTTCCGAACTTATGATCGGCGACCTTATCGAAATGCAGTTCAGCAGCAACAGCTATAACCCGAACCTTGGCTCCGCAATTTCTTTCATTCTGATGATCATAATTCTCGTTTGCATGAGCGTTATGAATCAGTTTGATTCCGATAAAGTGGAAAAGGAGGGAAGAATGATAGTATGAAATTCCTTTCCAAATTCTATGTCGGCATCATTTACGCTTTTCTTTATCTTCCCATCGCGGTGCTCATCGTTTTTTCTTTCAACGAAGCGAAGAGCCGCACCGTTTTTACGGAATTCACTTTCAAATGGTATGAAAAGCTTTTTACCAACGACATAATTCTGACCGCTTTCAGGAATACCCTTATAGTCGCTCTCGTTGCGGGGGTCTGTGCCGTCGTTCTCGGAACCCTTGCGGCAATCGGAATAAATGCCATGAGCAAAAAACTCCAGGCTCTTATTTTGAACATAACCTATATTCCGATGATGAACCCGGATATAATCATCGGCGTTTCGCTGATGCTTCTTTTCGTATTCATCAGGCTCGAGCTCGGCTTCACTTCGCTTATCCTTGCTCATATTACGTTCAACGTGCCGATCGTTATATTCAACGTTCTTCCAAAGCTCCGTCAGCTTGATAAGAACGTATATAATGCGGCCCTCGACCTTGGCTGCAACCCCATGCAGGCATTCAGAAAGGTCGTGATTCCGGAAATCATGCCCGGAATTGCCGCGGGATTTCTTCTTTCCATCACTTATTCCTTCGATGATTTCGCGGTCAGCTTTTTTACCGGGGCCGCGGATTCCCAGACTCTTTCCGTCGTTATTTATTCGATGGTCAGAATGAAGGTAAGCCCGGAAATCAACGCCCTTTCCACCATAATGTTCGTGGTGGTTCTCTTTATCCTGCTTCTCGTTAACCTTAACGGTGCGAGAAAAGAGAAAAAAGAAGCAAAACTCAATATGGCGAAAGGAGAAGAATAAATGAAGAAATTTATCGCTTTGACTTTGGCTCTTGTTCTGTCGCTTGCTTTTGCCGTTTCAAGCTTTGCTTATTACAGCGAAGCTGAGGGCTATTCCACAGAAGTTGAGGATTATGAATATTATCAGAAATTCCAGGGGCAGGGAATAGAAATCGACGTTTATAACTGGGGAGAATACGTTGCGAACGACTCCGTAAACTTCCTTGACGTAAACGAGGATTTTGAAAAGCTTACCGGAATCAAGGTAAACTACACCCTGTTTTCCTCCAATGAGGAGCTTTATACCAAGCTCAAAAGCGGCGGCGCCAACTATGACGTTATCGTTCCTTCCGACTATATGATCGGAAAGATGATAAGCGAAGGTATGCTCCAGAAGCTTAACTTTGATAACATTCCGAACTACAAATACATCGACGAAAAATATAAAGATACAAACTTCGACCCAACAAACGAATATTCCGTTCCGATGTACTGGGGCGTTGTCGGAATCATTTATAACACCACTATGGTCGATGAGGAGGACCTTACCGGCTGGAATATCCTTTGGAACGAGAAATATGCTGATAATATGCTGATGTTCTCCAACAGCCGCGATGCCTTTGCGCTCTCTCTTCTTGACCTCGGATATGATTTCAATACCACCGATGAGGCGGAAATCGAGGAAGCCGCCGGACATCTCCGCGCCCAAAAACCTTTTGTCCAGGCATACGTCATGGATGAAATTTATGATAAAATGGAGGGCGGGGAAGCCGCCGTTGCCCCTTACTACAATGGTGACGCTGTCCTTATGATGGACGTCAACGAGGATCTTGATTTCTTTATCCCCGAAAACACCAGTATTTTCATCGATTCCATGTGCATTCCCACCGGAGCAAAAAACAAAGAAGCTGCGGAAATGTATATCAACTATATGTGCGAATCCACCGTTGCTGCCGCAAACAGTTATTATGTCGGATATTCAACCCCGCATATGGGTGCAATGGATCTGCTTGACGAGGAGCTTGTTGAAAACGAGATTGCTTATCCCGATGATGAACTTATCGCTTCGCTCGAATCCTTTCTTACCTTGCCGGCGGAAACCAGCAGTATTATGGACAGCCTTTGGACGGATATAATGGCTCTGGGCAAGGACGGTTCAGTTGTTTTTCAGGCGGTATTCCTTGGCTGCGCCGCTGCGATTTATATAGGCGCAAGGCTATGGAACAATCATGTAAAGAAAAAGAGAATGAGTTATTATTAATAACAAATAAACTATAAAACAAGGCACAGAGGTTAAAAGCACTGTGCCTGTTTTGATTGGTTTAAAATGGAGTATTTTATGATTGAAATAAATAAACTCGGTATAGAATATAAAGAACAAATTACCGCTTTCGATATGTTTTGCTTTCCGACAGATTTTTGGAAAATTGAAGATTGGGAAGATTTATTAAGCGATGAAAGAGCAATTTATTACGCCTTGACGGATGAAGATAAAATCGTCGGCGACGTTTTTATTTATAACTGGAAAGGCGAAAAAGACTATATTAAAATAATGAATATTGCGGTTCATCCTGATTACAGAGGAAAAGGCCTTGCACACAGGCTTTTAAATCATGTTACATCAGAAATGGAACAGATTGGCATGCAAAAATTTTGCGGCGAAACAAGAGCTTCAAACAAGGCAATGCAGAAGGTTTTTGAGGATTGCGGATACTTTCTGAACAAGATTGAAGAAAACTATTATGATAATCCAAGCGAAAGCGCCTATAAATATGTTCTTCAAAAATAAAGCATAAAAAACTCCCGAAGAAATTCTTCGGGAGTTTTTTTTATGCTTTTTATCACATTTCTGCTTTAATGTTTTTAAGAACAGCCTCAACCTTTTCGGCGAGCTCTTTAAGTGCGCCGTCTTTGAACGGAGAAGGAATATTCGCTTCTTCGAGAAGAAGGTCGTAGTACTGTTCGCCGCCCTGTTTCATGAGGCGGATATAACGCGCGAAGGCATCATCATAATCCTCAAGGGAAGCAAGAAGGAAACCGAACGCGGCGGTCTGGGCAAGGCAATAGTCGATGTAATAGAACGGAGATTCAAAGATATGCATCTGATACTGCCAGCGGCGTCCGTCCTCGAGGAAAGGAACGCCGTCAGTATTGATATGGGGAAGGAATTTTGCCCAAAGCTCTTTCCATGCGCCGTTTCTTTCCGCAGGTGTCATTTCCGGATTTTCATAAACGATATGCTGGAAATAATCAACAATAGTGCCGTATGGAATAAAGGAAAGCGCACCAAGGGCGTGCATATATTTATATTTTGTTGCGTTTTCGCCGAAGAATTTATGGATATATTTCCATGCGAAAAATTCCATGCTCATGGAATGGGTTTCTGCTGTTTCCATACCGCCGCAGCCGATATCAAGAGCAAATTTGTTATCAGCGATAAGGTAAGCGTTGAATGCGTGGCCCGCTTCATGGGTCATTACGTCAACATCTCCGGCGGAACCGTTGAAGTTGGCAAGAATGAAAGGCTGTTTGTATTTCGCAATTTCGGTGCAGTAGCCGCCGCCCCATTTGTTCTTTCTGGAATCAACGTCAAATGCGTCATTTTCGAGCATGAGGTCGATGAATTTACCGGATTCTTCGCTCATTTCATGATACATTTCTTTTGCGGCATTGAAAATATCCTCTTTGCTGCCGGAAGGTTTAGGATCGCCGCCGGGAATGATGACGTCGTTATCATAAATCATATATTTATCAATGCCGAGGTCCTTTGCGTTTTCGCTGCGGAGCCTTGATACGACCGGAACAAGGGATTCGAGAACGTTGTTTCGGAACGTTTCGATATCGTTTTTGTCATAACAAACGCGCTCCATGCGGTAATAACCAAGCTCGACGTAGTTTTTGTAACCGAGCTTTCTGGCCATTTTTGTGCGGACTTTAACAAGGCGGTCATAGATATCGTCGAGCTGATCCGCATAGCCGTTCATTACTGTGCCCATGACGGTATAGGCTTCTTTTCTCGTTTCACGGTCATCGGAATTGAAATATCCGGCAAGAGCGGCACGGCTGAGTTTTTCTCCGCGGAATTCAAATTCCATTCCTGCCATAAGTTTTGAATATTCGGAAACGATTTTGTTTTCCTCGACCATATCCTCGATGATTTCGGGCGACATTGCCTTTGCCTGAACTTCCATATGACGGAAATATACTGGGGAAAGCTTTTCCTCGAGTTCCGCTCTGAACGGAGAATTGAGGAGGGCATCGTTATACTGATTCATAAGGTTGCCGATCTGGGGGTTTATCTCATCGAAATAATCGTTTTCCTTGACATAATATTCATCTGCGGTGTTGCAGCTGTATCTGATATAGCAAAGATTTGCGGCGGTATCAAATCTGACGAGAAGTTCATGATATTTTTCACGCCATTCTATGACTTCATCTGCGGATTTTGCGTTTTTTACGCCGTTTATAACTTCGAGAGCACTCGCCTCGAATTCTTCGTAGGGAATATGCTCATAGGGCATTTCGCTTACTTTCACTGGGTATCAACTCCTTTTTGGCTTTATGAAGCAATTATACAATATAACCTGAATAAAAACAATATTAAAAGTACATGCAATAATTTCGTTTTATGAAAATATATTTATTCATGTTAAACGGAGGTTTTTTGCTATGGACTATCTATTTCTTATCGGGATTTTATCGGGAATCATATTTTTTGCTCTTCATGTTACGGCGGCAAGCTCATTCCCAAAGCCGCTCTCTCAGGATGAAGAAAGAAAGCTTTTTGAGGAAATGAAAAAAGGAAGCATCGCGTCAAGGAATAAACTCGTTGAACACAATCTTCGGCTCGTCGCGCACATAATAAAAAAATATTACAGCAATTCCGCAGAACAGGACGACCTCATATCCATCGGAACCATCGGGCTTATAAAAGCTGTTTCGTCTTTTGATTATGAAAAAGGAACACGCTTCGCAACCTATGCGGCAAGGTGCATCGAAAACGAAATACTCATGTATTTCCGCGGCAAAAAGAAATACGCCCAGGACGTTTCGTTTTCCGAACCAATAGACTGCGACAAGGACGGAAACGCGCTTTCCATAATGGACGTAATGGCAGACGAACGTTCAATTACGGAGGATATCGAGGAAAAACTCCGGGCAGAAAATTTATATAAAGTGATAGATTCCGAGCTTTCCAAAAGGGAAAAGGAGATAATCTATCTTCGTTACGGTTTGAAAGGAAGAAGGGCCTATACTCAGCGCGAGGTTGCCCAAAGGCTCGGTATCTCCCGTTCCTATGTAAGCAGAATCGAGAAAAAAGCGCTCGAGGTGCTCAAAAACAAAATCAAAAACTAAAGGGTGCTCGTATGAAAATGAAACTGCCGAAATTAAGCCGTCCGCCGGAAATTCCAATGGGAATACTTAGTGATTATTATATGGAAATATATTCGGGAAATGAAATCGTGCTCAACGGCGATGCTGCCGTTACCGAGCTCGCAGACACGGTGCTCAAAGTGAAATGCGGCGAGCACCGCATAACTTTTTGCGGTAAAAAGCTATGCATCGATTATTATACCAGCGGAGGAATCAAAATCACCGGTAATTTTTCAAAGATTGAATTTGAATGAAAAGGAGGCATTGCTTTGATTAGATATTTTTACAGAAAACTCGCCGGAACCGTTGATTTTACCGCAAAAGGAGCAGATACCGAAAAACTGCTCACTTTTTGCGCGGGAAACGGGATTGACATAATCAATCCAAGAAAAACCTGCGGATATATTTTAAGCGGAACCGTTTTTGCAAAAGATTATAAAAAACTGCGGAAACCCGCGGTCAAAAACGGTATAAAACTCCGTATAACTAAAAAACATGGGGCCGCTTTTTTTGCAAACAGACACCGGAACAAAATAGGCATGGCCGCGGGAGTGATTTTTATATTCCTTTCCATACCGCTTATGAACAGATTCATATGGGATATAAACGTTTTTGGGAACAAGGAAGTTCCGGCAAAGGAAATAATCGCTTCGGCGGAAAAAATGGGACTTGTTGCGGGAACATTATCGGGCAGCCATAATGTTCAGGATATAGAATGGTTTATGATTCGTGATATTCCGGAGCTTGCCTCCGTTGAAATCAATATTCAGGGAAGCTGCGCCAATATTTCCGTCAATGAAACAGCGGGAGAGCCGGAAACAAAATCCGATGATGACGTTCCGGTGAATATAGTCGCTTCAAGATACGGTGTTATACGAAAAATAGACGTTTTTGACGGGCAGGAGACCGTTTCGGTCGGCGATGCGGTTATGAAAGGCGATTTGCTCGTCAGCGCGGTTTATGAGGACAGCCATAACAAGCTTACTCTCAAACACGCGAGGGCGAATATCATAGCGGAAACAGATTATACTATCGAAGTGGAATTCCCGCTTGAGCAAACAATCAGATCCCGCGGAGAAATCAGGAAAACGATCTTTGAAATCCAGTTTCTCGGTATCGGATTCCGGTTCGGAAACGAAAAAGGTTTAGAAGAACTTCCTTTTGAAAAAGAAGAAAAGGAACTTCGCTTTTTCTGGATACGGCTTCCGATAAACGTGATAACAACGCGGTATTTCAATGTAAAGGAAAATGCCATTACATATAATTTTGAGCAAGGGAGGAGCGGAGCTTTTCAGCTTCTTGAACAGAAAGAGGATTTTGAAATGGCTGAAATGGAAATCATTTCAAGAACGGTAGCCGAAAAGGTAAGCGGAAATAAATATATTCTTAAAGCGGATTATATCTGCCTTATGAACATCGGTGAAGAACAGCCGATAGAATCCGATATTCCATGGGAAAACACCGATGATATAAGCTAACATCAACTATTGGTGAAAAAAATATTGTACAAAGCGGCAAGATGTGGTAAAATAAAAATATAAATTTGAAAGGAGGCGGTTTTGTTGTTCGAAATCCCTATGCCGTTTGTTTGGCTTATAATCGCAGTTGTGCTCGGAATTCTTGAGGCAGTCACCGTTTCGCTCGTAAGCGTTTGGTTTGCCGTCGGAGCAGTTGCGGCAATCATTCCGGCATATTTCGGCGCGCCGCTTTGGAGCCAGATTCTGGTTTTTCTTGCGGTTTCCGCTATCAGTTTTGCGTTCACAAGAAGATTTTTCAAAGATGTTGTCAAGGTGAAAAAGCAGCCTACAAATGTTGACGGGCTCATAGGGACCGACGGCATTGTAACCGCTGAAATCAATAACCTTGAAGGCGGCGGAAAAGTCTATATTTCCGGTCTTACCTGGAGCGCAAGAACTGCCGACGGAAAAGGCGTTCCGGAAGGCGCGGTAGTCACCGTTCGCAAAATCGAAGGCGCAACTCTTATCGTTGAAGAAAAAGAGCTGGAAAAATCCGGCGAATAATCAAAGGAGGATATTTTTATGCTGTCTGAATACACAGGACTTATTATCGGACTCGGTCTTATTCTCATTGTTCTCATCATTCTTGCTATGAATATCAAAATAGTTCCCCAGGCGACCGTTTTTGTTATCGAGCGTCTCGGAACTTATTACGCAACATGGGAAACCGGACTTCATTTCAAGATTCCGTTTTTTGACAGAATTGCAAAAAGAGTTTCCATAAAAGAACAGGTGGTCGATTTTAAACCTCAGCCGGTTATCACAAAGGATAACGTAACTATGCAGATAGATACCGTCGTTTTCTATCAGATCACCGACGCAAAGCTTTTCAGCTACGGCGTCGAGCGTCCGCTTTCCGCTATTGAAAACCTTACCGCAACGACCCTCCGTAATATCATCGGTGAGATGGAGCTCGACAGCACCCTTACCAGCCGCGATATAATCAACGTAAAAATCACCTCCATTCTTGATACCGCAACGGATAAATGGGGCATCAAGGTAAACCGTGTTGAGCTTAAAAACATCATTCCTCCGCGTGAAATTCAGGACGCAATGGAAAAACAGATGAAAGCCGAACGCGAACGCCGCGAAACTCTTCTCCGCGCGGAAGGCGAGAAGAAGAGCCAGATCCTTATTGCCGAGGGCGAAAAGGAATCTGCCATTCTCCGCGCAGAGGCGGTCAAGGAATCCAAAATCCGCGAGGCGCAGGGTGAAGCGGAAGCTATCCTCGTTGTTCAGAAAGCTCTTGCTGATTCTATCAACCTTCTTAACGAAGCGAATCCTTCCGCCGCCGTTCTCACCCTCAAAAGTTATGAAGCTTTTGAAAAGGCGGCAAACGGCAGAGCAACGAAAATCATCGTTCCGAGCGAGATTCAGTCCCTTGCGAGCCTCGTGACTTCCGTAAAAGAAGTTGTGGATGACGACAAACCCGGGGAGGAATAAGATTATGCCCTGGCGCAGCGGTCCGCAGACCTTTGGCTTTTGGAAAAGCGTTTTAGTTGCCCTTGCCGGACTTCTTGTAATAGTCATCGGGCTTGCGCTTTTTGAAAAAGTGCTCTGGGCTTCCGTAATTCTGGTTATGCTCGGTGCGCTTATCATTCTTGTCGCTGCGGAAGCAGGAAGGGGAAAGATGCGAACAATCTTCCGCAATCCGCACAGCCTCGCTATGGATAAACTGAATCCGAATCTTAACAAAGATAAACCCTTTAACCCTTGGGACGAGGTTTCCGGAGATAAAAAATAATAAAGCCATCTTGACAAACCGGCTTTATGATGTTATCTTAAACTAAACTGCATATCAAGAGATACAGGGGTGCTTTCGGGCTGAGACGGCGATTTTCGCCGAACCCTTTACCTGATCCGGATAATACCGGCGGAGGGAGTGTCGAAAAGCGTATTGGCTTTGTTTTCATGGTCGCTGCGGCAAATTCCCTTGCTGCAGCGATTTTTATTTTTAAGGAGTGAAAACAAAGAATGGAAAACAGAAACAAAAGAACATCTATGCTCGTTTTCAGCGCGGTTATGATTGCCGTCGGAACGGTGCTGAGTCTTTTCAAGATTGATTTTATCATGGGCGGCGGAATAACTGTCTGCGCGATGCTTCCTCTTGTAATCACCGCATGGAAATACGGAACCAGATGGGGCGTTTTCACCGCATTTGTATTCAGCGTTATTCAATGCCTTCTCGGTCTTGATAACGTGCAGTACGCAACCTCCGCAGGGATGGCTGTTGCCATAATCCTTCTGGACTATATTATTGCATACAGCGTTATCGGTTTTTCCGGAATCTTCAGAAACAGAATAGGTAACAGAAACGCCGCATTGTTTTTCGGCATATTGCTTACGTTTTTTGCAAGATTCCTTTGCCATTTTGCGAGCGGCTGGGCAATTTGGGATGCCCTTTGGCCGAATGAATTAGGAATGTTGGCACCGGTTTATTCACTTTGCTACAACGGTTCGTATATGCTCGCGGAGGCGGTTATAACTTTTACTGCCGCGGCGGTTCTTCTTAAAAAGAAACCGGATTTTTTTGAATAAAATCAATATTTTTTCAAAAGGCGGACATGAAAATGTCCGTCTTTTTTCTTGAACAAAAAAGCATTTTATGCTATCATATAGTAAATATATATTTAAGATAGGGAAGTGCGTTTTTTTGGCAGAGCTTTCGCCGATGATGAAGCAGTATTTTGAGATAAAAGAGAATAACAAGGACGCCATACTGTTTTTCCGTCTCGGCGACTTTTACGAGATGTTCTTTGATGACGCAAAGCTTGCTTCAAAAGAACTTGAACTGACCCTTACAGGAAGGGACTGCGGTCAGGAAGAAAGAGCGCCCATGTGCGGAGTTCCTTATCACAGTTATGAATCCTATGTCGCAAGACTTATCAAAAAAGGCTATAAAGTTGCCATCTGCGAGCAGATGGAGGACCCAGCAACCGCAAAAGGCCTTGTAAAACGCGACGTTATCCGCGTTATAACCCCCGGAACCGTTGTTGAAAACGCAATGCTCGAGGAAAGCTCCAATAACTATATCGCAAGCATTTACGTTGAGGGCAATTCTTTCGGAATTTGTTTCTGCGACGTTACGACCGGCGAGCTCAAATGTACGAGCACCGAAAATACAAAGGAGCTCGATAACCGCATCATTGAGGAAATCAGCCGCTATAAACCCTGCGAGATTCTGTTCAACGACGCCTTTCTCGACTGCCGTGAAGCGGGATATTTCATCAAGGAACGCATAAGCTGCATGGGCGAACAGCTTGACGATTCCGAATATGACAAAAAACTTGTTGAAAAGACAATTTACGATCATTTTGCGAAGCACAGTCCGCACGAACTCGGCTTTGAGAATCTTTATCAGGAACGCTGTGTTTCCGCTCTGCTTCGCTACCTTTATGAAACACAGAAAAACGGCGTAAGCCGTATCTCTTCCGTAAAATTTTATGATGAAAAAGCTTTTATGAAGCTGGATCTTTCCGCAAGGCGCAACCTTGAGCTTACGGAAACCATGCGCGGCAGGGAAAAGAGAGGAACCCTTCTTTGGGTTCTTGATAAAACCAGCACAGCCATGGGCAGAAGGCTTCTTCGTTCTTATATTGACAGACCTCTTCTTGATCCGGTCAAAATAGATAAAAGACTTTATGCTGTTGAGGCGCTTGTAAATGACCCGATGCTCTGCGAAGATATTGCAGAGGAGCTTTCAGGCGTTTACGACCTTGAACGCACCATGACGAGGATTATCTTCGGCAACGCAAACCCGAAGGAATACAAAACTCTTGCCGGAAGCATCGGTCATCTTCCGAAAATAAAGGGACTTTTGAACGGAACCAATTCCCCGCTTCTGGCGGAGCTTAGGGAAGAAATTGATCTTCTTGAGGATATCAAACATCTCATTGACGCTGCCATAATCGAAGACCCGCCTATTACCCTTAAAGACGGCGGCGTTATCGCCAAAGGATATAACGCTGAACTGGATGAGCTCCGCGATATCGCAAGCAACATCACAAGCAAAATAACAGCCATTGAAGCAAGCGAAAGGGAACGCACCGGAATACCGAAAATGAAAATCGGCTATAACCACGTTTTCGGTTATTATATTGAGGTTTCCAAATCCTATACTAACCTTGTTCCGCAGGAGTACATAAGAAAACAAACCCTTGCCAACGGCGAAAGATATATTACTCCCGAACTCAAGGAGCTCGAGGAAAAGGTTCTCGGTGCTCATGATAAAATCCTTTCTCTTGAAGCAAAACTTTTTGAAGACGTCCGTGCTCAAATCGGTGCTCAGGTCGAAAGAGTACAGAATACTGCCAACGAAGTTGCGGCAATCGACGTGCTCCAGTCCTTTGCTGCCGTATCTCTCCGCAATAATTACTGCAGACCCGCCGTTGACCTCGGAGATATAATCGAAGTCCGTGAAGGCCGCCATCCTGTGGTCGAGCAGATGCTCCACGGCGCGCCTTTTGTACCGAATGATGTTCTTCTCGATAACCGTGAAAATCAAATCGCTGTAATAACCGGTCCGAATATGGCAGGTAAATCAACCTATATGCGCCAGATTGCACTCATCACAATTATGGCGCAGATCGGCTGTTTTGTTCCGGCAAAGCACGCCCATATAGGCATTGTTGACGGAGTTTACACAAGGGTCGGCGCTTCCGACGATCTTTCCGCGGGACAATCGACCTTTATGGTCGAAATGAGCGAGGTTGCGGAAATACTTAAAAACGCAACTTCAAAAAGCCTTCTTATTCTCGACGAAATCGGAAGGGGAACGAGCACCTTTGACGGCATGAGCATCGCCCACGCCGTTCTTGAGCACATTGCCGACAGAAAGAAGCTCGGAGCAAAAACCCTTTTCGCAACCCATTACCATGAACTCACCGACCTTGAAAACGCATATCCGAATATCCGCAACTATAACGTCGCCGTAAAAAAACGCGGTGATGACATAACCTTCCTCCGAAGGATAATCAGCGGCGGAGCAGATGACAGCTACGGAATTGAAGTTGCAAAGCTCGCCGGAATTCCAAACAGCGTTGTCAAAAGGGCAAGGGAGATCCTTTCCGCCCTCGAAGAAGGCAAAGAGGTCGAAAAAATATCCCATATGCAGCAAAACGACGACCTCATGGGGCAGACTAATCTTTTCGCGGCGATTCAGAGCGACGCAGAAAGAATAATCCGCCAGACGGACGTAGAAACGCTTACTCCTATTGAAGCGCTTAATCTTCTTTATGAACTCAAAAGTATTGTAAAATAATAGACAGAGTGGTGAAATAATGCCCAAAATAAATCTTCTCGATAAGCATATTTCTGAGCTTATCGCTGCCGGAGAGGTCGTTGACAGACCATGTTCGGTTATAAAAGAACTTGTGGAAAACTCAATAGATGCCGGCGCAACGAGTGTTACCGTCGAAATTCAAAACGGCGGCAATACATTTATGCGAGTGACGGATAACGGCTGCGGAATCGAGCCGGAGGATATTCCAAAGGCATTTTTGCGCCACGCCACAAGCAAGATTCACGAGGAATGGGATCTTGAAAGAATAATCACTTTCGGCTTCCGCGGCGAAGCTCTCGCTTCCGTTGCGGCGGTTTCCCATGTGGAAATAATGACGAGAACAAAAGGTTCCGCAACCGGATACCGCTGTGAAGCGACTGACGAAGGTACAAGTGAAATTGAAGAAGCCGGCTGTCCCGAAGGAACGACAATTATCGTCCGCGACTTATTTTATAATACTCCGGCAAGACAGAAATTCCTTAAAAAAGACGTTGCGGAGGCGAATGCCGTCGCACAGGTTATGGATAAAATGGCCCTTTCCTATCCGGAAGTACAGTTCCGTTTTATCAGGG
This sequence comes from uncultured Oscillospiraceae bacterium, assembly GCA_964581405.1. GTDB lineage: Bacteria > Bacillota > Clostridia > Oscillospirales > Ruminococcaceae > UMGS1668. Next base: position 14,920 of record CAZOOL010000013.1, read on the forward strand.
ACGGGGATATAAAGCTCCAGACATACGGCAACGGCGACCTTCTTTCGGTTATATCCGCCGTTTACGGAAGGGATTTTGCCAAGGAGACCATCGAGGTTAATTACAGCCCCGTCGGCCGTGATATGCTGAAGCTCACCGGATTTATCACAAAACCGTCCGCATCAAGACCCAGCAGAACCTTCCAGAATTTTTTTGTAAACAGGCGTTTTGTCAAAACACGCACTGCCATGGCGGCTCTTGAAGAAGCCTTCAAAGGCTCCGCAATGATAGGAAAATTCCCCGGATGCGTTCTTAATCTCGAGATTCCGCCGGAAACCGTCGATGTTAACGTGCATCCCGCAAAAACCGAGGTTCGCTTTGTGAGCGAAAAAGAAATATTTGACCTTGTTTATTACGGAGTAAAATCAGCTCTTAATCAAAGGGATATTTCTGCCGTTCTCGAAGAATCGAAGAAAGTCAACAAAGCTTTTTGGAACGAAATTACCGACCCGAAAGAAAAAGATTTCTTTGAGAAGGTTGTTGTCCAAACGACCCTTCCGGCTCAGCCTAAAACTGATTTTATCAAGAAAAAATATGTTGACGTGAAATATGATCTCGTTCCGGACGACAAAATCGTTGCAAGGAACAACGATAATATTGCACAGTACAGAATCGACGGCAGTATTACCCATACCGCCCAGTATCAGATTCGTCAGGCGGCGGATAAAGCCGCCATGGAAGGAACGGAACTCCCGAAAGAATTTATTGAAGGCATTGCCGCGATAAAAGAAGCCGGTGCGCCTGTTCCCATAATTCCGCGGAATCTTGACGTTGATCCTTTGCCCTTCGGCAACCTCAAGTACGTCGGAGAGGTTTTCAAAACATATATTCTCCTTGAATCGGAGGACGAGCTCGTCTTTGTTGACAAGCACGCCGCTCATGAGAGAATTCTTTATGAAAAACTCCGCAAGGGAATAAGTGCTTTCGACTGTCAGTATCTTCTTTCACCCATAACCTGCAAGTTAAGCGACGAACAATGCTCCGCCGTCATCGAAAATCCGAAGGAAATGGAAAAGTTCGGATTTGTAATAGACGATTTCGGAAGGGGAACGGTTCTCGTTCGTTCTCTGCCTTTCTGGGTAAAAGCAAAAGAGGCTGAAAGCATTATAGGGGAAATCGCAGATTCGCTTGTATCCTGCCGTCATGATTTGACGCCGGAAAAGCTGGATAAACTCTATGCAAATATATCCTGCCGCGCGGCAGTGAAAGCAAATGACAAAAACTCCCAGCTGGAGCTCGAAAAAATCGTTGATATACTGCTTAATGACCCGAGCATAAAATATTGTCCCCATGGAAGACCCGTTTCCACAACCATCAGCAAAAACAAGCTCGAGCGTATGTTCGGGCGCCAGCAGTAACGGTGATGCTTATGGATAAGAAAATACCGCTTATAGCGGTAATCGGACCAACAGCTTCCGGAAAAACCGGACTTGCGGTCGCAATCGCGAAAAAGTTCGGCGGTGAAGTTATATCTGCCGATTCCATGCAGATTTACAAAGAGCTTACCGTAGGCACCGCAAAACCCACCGAAAATGAAATGCAGGGAATACCCCACCATCTCGTCGGTCATAAAAGCGTTGACGAGGAATATTCCGTGGTGGACTATGTCGCGGAAGCGAAAGAAGCTATATCGGACGTTTATTCCCGCGGAAAAATTCCGGTTCTTTGCGGAGGAACAGGTCTTTATGTGGATTCGCTGCTGTCAAACACCGAATTTTCCGAGATAAAAAGCGACCCGGATGTGAGAAAAAGGCTCTTCGGATTTGCAGAAGAAAACGGGAATGAGGCTCTTTTTGAAAGGCTCCGGAAAGTCGACCCGGATTCAGCCGCAAAAACCCACGCAAATAATCTTATAAGGGTAGTACGCGCGCTGGAGGTTTATGAGGTAACCGGAAAAACCATGTCCGAGCATCAGAAGGATTCTCATCCGAACCCGAGCATTTATGACGTTTGCTATATCGGAACAAATTTTGCCGACAGGGAAAGGCTATACGAAAGAATCGGCCAGCGTATTGACGCCATGCTCAAGGAAGGCGTTGAGGACGAAGCAAGATTTCTTTTTGAGCACGCCGGCACCTGCACCGCCGCTCAGGCCATCGGCTATAAGGAATTTTATCCGTATTTCAGAAACGAAATGAGCATGGACGAAGCTATATCCGTGCTCAAAAAAGAAACCCGCCGCTATGCAAAGCGCCAACTCACCTGGTTCCGCAGGAATAACGAGATAAACTGGCTCTGCATGGACGAATTTCCGGATAAAAAAGCGCTTTATGAAGCTGCTTTTGAAATAATAAGAAACTTTTTGGAGAAAAAATGAAAAACACAATGATGAAAACGCTGGCAGCTCTTCTGGCAGTTTTTCTGGTCGGCTATGCCGGCTATCAGGCATGGACATTTTTATACAATCCATATAAAACCGAAATCGCCGTAACCTATTCCGTCAATGAGGCGATCCACGTCAACGGTCTTGCCGTAAGGACGGAAACGGTAATCGAGGATCAATACGGCGGAAGCGTCAGCTATATTCACGAAGATGCCGCAAAGGTCCTTCGCAATAAACCCGTCGCTTATGCTCATGCTTCCGCGGATACCGTTACAAAAATGGCGAGAGCCGATGAGCTCGCGAAGGAAATAAGCCTGCTCGAGGAAGCTGCAAGCGGAGTTTCCCAGCTTTACGGTTCATCGGAATTTATCAACGACCAGATAGGGAATTCCGTTCTGGCATATTCCGATGCCATTGCAAACGGGGATTATTCGGGATTCGGTTCTGTAAAAGACAGCCTTTTGCTTTCAATTAACAAAAAAACGAGCATAACCGGCGAGGAAAACAAATTTGCGGAACGCATAGCCCTGCTAAAAACAGAATACGAGGAACTCCAGAATGAAATAAATTCCGACGATGCAAAAACCGTCCTTTCGCCCAAAACCGGATATTTCATTTCCTCCGTTGACGGTTTCGAGGAAATAATCAATAAAGAAAATCTTTTTGAAAAATCCGTTTCCGAAATCGAGGAAATAATCAATAAAGAAATCGTTACCGCTGAACAGAAAATCGGAAAGATTGCAGACAGCTATAAATGGTATTATGTTATTTCGGTTTCTCCCGATGACGCAGAAAGGTTTACCGTCGGCAAATCCGTTACGGCAAATTTTGACGGTGTGAGCAGTTCCGTAAAACTTGAAATATATGAAAAAATCGAGGACGATACCAGCGAAAACGTCGTAATCGTTTTGCTTTGCAAAACTTTTACGGAAGAACTTGCGTCATTGAGGCAAATCGGTGCGGATATCGTTTTCGGCACCATTTCCGGGCTTCGCATTTCTTCCGATTCCATCAGATTTGACGAAAATCAGCAGATTGGTGTTTTCATCCTCGACCGAAGCGAGGTCAAGTTCCGTGCAATAGAGGTGCTTTATACCGGAAGCGGATATACCGTCGTAAAATGGAGCCAGGGCAATAAAAACTATCTCCAGCTTTTCGACGAGGTCTTTGTGGGAGGTAACGATCTTTATGTCGGAAAGCTTATTGACTGATACCGCACTTAACGTCAGGGAAACCTTTGATAAAATTTCCCTTGCCGCAAAAGCCGCAGGAAGAGATCCTTCCGAAATAAGGCTTATGGCGGTTACAAAAACCGTTTCTCCCGATAAAATCAATGAAGCTATTGATGCCGGATGCGACCTTCTCGGTGAAAACAGAGTACAGGAGCTTTTGGAAAAATATGAAAGCTATGACAAAAGGGCAGAGATACATTTCATCGGAAGGCTTCAGACCAACAAGGTCAAATACATCGTCGATAAAGTCACAATGATCGAATCCGTCGATTCCATAAAGCTTGCGGAGGAAATCGAAAAACGCTGCGCGAAAATCGGCAAAGTTATGGATATTCTTCTTGAAGTGAACATCGCTGAGGAAGAAAGCAAGGGAGGGTTTTCTCCCGACGAAGTTGCTGCAGTTTCTGAAAAAATAAGTGATTTTCCTCATCTAAGGCTCCGCGGACTCATGACAATAGGCCGTTTTGGGGCAGAAATTGAAGAAACTCGGCAATATTTTGAAAAAATGCGTCATCTATCGGTTGACATTAAGAGCAAAAACATAGATAATATATATATTAATATATTGTCGATGGGTATGTCCGCAGATTACGAAATTGCCGTCTCGGAAGGAGCGACAATTGTTCGGGTCGGGCGGGGACTTTTCGGCGCAAGAAAATAAGTTTAATCAATCGCAAGATTCTTTTTACACAGGAGGAAATAACAAATGGCATTTATGGACAAAGTTAAAGGTATGCTTGGAATTCCCGAGGATGCAGATGAAATGTACGAGGATGAGCTCATGCCCGAAGAAGGCGGGGAAGAAATTTCCGAAGACGATTCCGCAAAAACTTCCATTTTCGGAAAATCCGTTTCCGCAGATTCCAAACAGAACAAAGTTGTCAACATTCATACCACCACTCAGCTTCAGGTCGTTCTCGTAAAGCCCGAGCGTTTTGATGACGCAAGACCCGTTGCCGACCACCTTAATTCCAAACACACCGTTGTTCTCAACCTTGAAGCAACCAACAAAGAGGTTTCCAGAAGACTTATTGACTTCCTCAGCGGTGTTGCATACGCAAACGACGGGAATATTAAAAAGGTTGCCAACAGCACCTATATTATCACTCCATACAACGTACATATAATGGATAATCTCATCGACGAGTTGG
>CAZOOL010000014.1:0-18547 GCA_964581405.1 uncultured Oscillospiraceae bacterium
AAAACCAACTGTAGGGAACGGTCTTGACCGTTCCTCATAAAAACGAGCACCGCCCGAAGGGGCGGTGCTGTTTCGTTTTTTATTCTTTAACGTATTTCATAACATCCGTAACTTCAATTTTAACACAAACTTCTTTTGTTGCTGTAATATATGCATCGCTTACCCTATCGTACCCGGAAGAAAGCCATCCGTATGTATAATTATCTATTCCTATTGCCAAAATATATAAACCGCTTTCTTCATCATAATAATTTGGATAAATCGCAGCTATCCCTTCATTGATTTTATGGCTAACTATAAAGCTGCAATCAGTACCCCTATATGGCATTATAATGTTTACAGCTTCTTCACCGAATGTATTTTCAAAACCTTCGTGTCCCTCGGCGCTGTAAATTTCTTTTATTGAATTTCTATCAAATACATTACAGCATCTTTCCGCGGCCTCTATTGCTCTTGCACATTTTTTCAAAGAATTAATTAATTTCTCAATTTCTTTTTCTTTTTCTTTTGCTAAATAATAATTTTCTTTATCCCCTTCGATTACTAAAGAATAGTGTTCTAATGCTTTTTCATATTCCTTTTCTTCTTCAAAATTTTTTGCAATCAAAAAATTGTTTTTTGATTCTTCTAAATTTTTTTGTTTTGTATAAAAAGATATTCCAAAAATAACAGTTATAATTAAAATTATCACCATTATTATCGTGATGATTTTCTTGTTCAACTTTAACCCTTCCTTTTATTGACCATTTTCGGTTGTTCCATCAGAAAAAATGATTTTTTTTACTTTGTATTCAAATGTTAAATCTTCATAAGCTTCATTATAAAGCCACCATTCCTCATCATCAAATTGACTTATGTCTATTCCCAAATTAGAGAATTTTGATGTTTTCCCGCTTTTTATCGTTTTCCCTGTAAAGTTACATCCTAATGATAATTTAAAATTTCCAAAAAGATCATATATATATAATGTACCTTCTACACCTTTTATATCTTTTTCTGTGAAATTTTCAAGAACAAAACTAAAATTTACTCTTTCTATATATCTTTGGGCTGAATAGTTCGGTGCCAAACTTACTTTGTCCGTTACATCAATTTTTACTCGATATTGCTTCTGCGGAATTATTTCAGTATAACTATCACCACACATTTCACAGGTATAAACTATTTCTCCTGACTGTTCATATGTTGCTTCAGTAACATCCTCTTTATATACACATTTAATTTTTGACTGAATATCTTCTCTGCTATTACCACACATTGTACAATATAGCGTCTTTATGCCCTCTTCCTGACAGGTAGCTCTCTTTGTTATTTCTGTTTGTGTAAAATCACATTCAATAATTTCAATTTTTTCTTCTTTTGTTTTACCGCACCCACTGCATTCATATAGTTTTATTCCCTCTTTGGTACAAGTAGGTTCTTCTATCACTGACCCACCATTATAATCGTGCTCACATCCACATCCCGTAAAACTCAAAACCATAATCATCGTAAGAACTAATGACAGAAATTTTTTCATTTTTATTCCCTCCTGAAAATGTTTTTATATCCAAACGGTTATAATATAAATATAATACCCCTTTTTTAGTGTATTGTCAAGATATCCAAACGAGTATCAAAAGGACGGGAATAAATGGGATATTATAAACGCATAAGAGATTTAAGAGAAGACCACGATTTGACCCAGCGACAGGTTGCGGAATTTTTGGGAATGCCGCAGCCGCAATATTACCGCTACGAAAGCGGATACCGTGATATTCCCACCGATATGTTGATTTCCCTTGCGGATTATTACAATACATCTGTGGATTACATTCTCGGCAGGACCGATAATCCTTCTCCGATAAAATAAGCACCGCCCGAAAGGGCGGTGCTATTACGTTTCTTAATAATTACGCCGCAGGGGCACACCTATGTGTGCGCCCGTTTTTTACCCTCCGGGAATCCTTGTTATCCCTCATCCGTCACGGCTTCGCCGTGCCACCTTCCCCTCCGGGAAGGCTTTTTATTCCCCCAAAATTATTTTCAGCATGCGTTCCGGATTTTGGAGAAAGCTTTTCATGATCTGGAAATGCTCGGTTTCCCTGTAATCTTTCTTTTCGATGCCGTTTTCCGAAAATTCAAAAACCTCCGCCTCCGGAAAAGCCATCAGCATGGGTGAATGGGTGGCGATAATAAACTGGGAATCGTCTTTCGCAAGGCGGTCGATTTCCGCAATAAGGGTCATTATGCTTTTCGGCGAAAGAGCGGCCTCCGGCTCGTCAAGGATATAAAGTCCCTTCCCGCCGAAACGGTTTTGCACAAGGGCAAGAAAGCTTTCGCCGTGGGACTGCTCGTGCAGTGATTTCCCGCCGTATGAATCAATTATCGGCGGCGCGGAGGAAGCTATTCCGTCCAGCTCATTTATATAGCTTGCCACGTTATAGTAGCTTTCCGCCCTAAGGAAGAACCCATCCCTCGGGTAAGCCCTTTTGACAAGGGTAAGATGTTTATACAGCTCGGAATGGGTCGCGGCGGTCGAAAAATCAAAATTTCGGCTGCCTCCTTCCGGATTGAATCCGAATGCAACGGCAATAGCCTCGAGAAGGGTCGATTTTCCGGTTCCGTTTTCGCCGACAAAAATCGTCACCGGAGCGGAAAATTCAAGCTCGCCGCCTTCCGCAAGGAATTTTACCGCCGGAAGCCTTGTTATATACGACTTTCTGTTCACCGGCGTTTTCAGCCGCACGGAATCGATATAAGTTTTCACGGCAAAGCCTCCTTTCCGATATGAAAACGGGCGGATAATATCCGCCCCACAGTTTTTTTAGAAATCCCTCCACCATTGCCTGACGGCGACGGTTCCTCTCCCTTTAGGCAAGGAAGGCTTTAAATTATTCTTTTGCTTCATCAACCATGGTCTGGAAAACGGTGGAAAGCTCCTCGTATTTGTCGATCATGGCGTTGAGGCGTTCGCTGTGCTTGGTGATGCCGTCGGCCTCGTATTTATCCCGGAGCTCGCTCCACTCCTTCGGATATTTTGCGGTAAGTTCAAGAAGAAGGGCAAAAAAACCGTCATGGTCAAGTTTTTTTGTTCTCGCCTGTTTTTCCGCGGGAAGAATATAGCTCACGAAAACGTCGCTTACCTTCTGTCTTGCGGACAAAAGAGCCGCCTCGTCTTCCTCACGATTTGTAATAAGGGTTTCAAGGATCTCCTGATTTTCCATTTTTTCGGTCGCAATATAGATCCTCATATCGTCCGCAAGTCTTGGAATCGGTTTCATTTTTGTCCTCCTTATTTTATGCCGGCCATGATGTAGGCGCATTTATAAACGTCGCCGCAGCCAAGGGTTATTACAAGGTCGCCGGGTTTCGCGTTTGCAAGGGTGTGCTCCGCCATTTCATCAAAGGTATTGAACCAAACGCTGCCCGGAATTTTTGCCGCAAGGTCGGCGGTATATACGTTATAGGTGTTTTTTTCGCGGCTGCCCATGATTTCGCTCATAACAACGTGGTCCGCAACGGAAAGCGCCTTCGCAAAATCGTCCATCAGAAGCGCCGTTCTGGAATAGGTGAAAGGCTGAAAAACCGCCCAAACCTCATTGAAGTCCATTTCCTTTGCGGCCCGGAGAGTCGCCTCGAGCTCCGCAGGATGATGGGCGTAATCATCGGCTATGGTGACTCCGTTCACTTCTCCGAGCACCTCAAAGCGTCTGCCCGCTCCGGGGAATTTATCAATATGCTCCGCGACCTGTTCCGGCTCCATACCGACGTGGATACAGGCGGCGGCACAGGCAAGGGAATTGAGGATATTGTGCCTTCCGGGGATGGAAAGCTCAATTTCGGCAATGGGCTCGCCTTTGCGCATAAGGGTATAGCCGGATTTTGCTCCGCCCAGCTTATGAACGTCCTTTGCCCAGTAATCGTTGGTTTCGCTCCAGCCGAAGGTGATGATTTCCTTATCAAGTCCATCGACGGCTTTCATGGTGTTGGCGTCATCGCCGTTGACTATAAGTGCTCCGGTGCTGTTTTCCGCAAATTTGCGGAAAGATTTTATCGTGCCCTCTATGGTGCCGAAATAGTCGAGGTGGTCGTTGTCTATATTAAGTATAACGGAAATATCATTGTCAAGCTTGAGGAAAGTATCCACGAATTCGCAGGCTTCAACGACGAAGATATCGCTTTGGCCCGCTCTTCCGCTTCCGCCGAGGGCTTTTACCTTTCCGCCGATAAAAGCGCTGGGGTCAAATCCGCCTTCGAGAAGCACCTGGGCAATCATGCCGCTTGTGGTGGTTTTGCCGTGGGTTCCCGCAACACAAAGCGCCTTGCTGTATCGGCGGGAAAGAACGCCGAGCATCTCGCTCCTTTCAAGGCAGGGAACTCCGCTTGCCTTTGCGGCAATAAGCTCCGGATTATCGGACATAATTGCGGCGGTATATACGATAAGGTCGGCCCCTTCGATATTTTCCGCTTTCTGGCCGAAGATAACTTCGATTCCCATTTTGCGCTCGATTTTGGTCGTTTCCGTTTCGTTGTTATCGGAACCCGTTATATAAAATCCTTCGTTATGAAGTATCTGCACCATCGGGAACATACCCGAACCGCCGATACCGATAAAATGGAGATGCTTTTTTCCTTTAAGAATATTTTCATCAACTGTCATGGCGTTTTGCTCCTTATACAGTTTTGCGGCAATGCCGCAGAATAATCCTTATATATTATACAACCAATCCTTCGAAAAAGAAACAGATTTTTTATTTTTAATGAAACCCGAAAAGCGTTTTTTTGCGCGATTTGCAAAATCCTCCCGAACGATCAACATCCTTTGCTCTTTTCTCTTGTAATAAAATAAATAATATGATAAAATAATAAATTGTCTTAAAATATAAATGGAGGAATATCAATGTCCACTTTAAAAGAAGAAATTTCACGCCGCAGAACATTTGCGATCATTTCGCACCCCGACGCAGGTAAAACCACCCTTACCGAAAAATTCCTGCTTTACGGCGGCGCCATTGCCCAGGCGGGCGAAGTTAAAGGCAAAAAAGCAAAAGCCGCAACCTCCGACTGGATGGAAATTGAAAAGCAGCGCGGAATTTCCGTTACCTCCTCCGTAATGCAGTTCCAGCACAGCGGCTACTGCATCAACATCCTCGATACCCCCGGACACCAGGACTTCTCCGAGGATACTTACCGCACCCTTATGGCGGCGGATTCCGCCGTCATGGTAATTGACGGCGCAAAAGGCGTCGAGCCCCAGACAAGAAAGCTTTTTAAGGTCTGTTCCATGCGCCATATCCCGATTTTTACCTTCATCAACAAGATGGACCGTGAAACAAAAGACCCCTTTGACCTTTGCGAAGAAGTGGAGCGCGAACTCGGCATCGACACCTATGCCATGAACTGGCCCATCGGCTGCGGCAAGGAATTTCAGGGCGTTTATGACCGCGAAAAGAAAAGCATACTTTTCTTCGGCGATGAGGGCAAGGGCAGAAAATCTTCCTCCGTTGCAATCGAACTCGATAACCCGGAGGTCGCGGATTACCTCGGTGAAAAAGGCTGGGAACAGATCCGCGATGACGTCGAGCTTCTCGGCGCGGGACGTGATTTTGACATGGAAGCGGTCCGCAACGGAACCCTCAGCCCGGTTTTCTTCGGAAGCGCGCTTACCACCTTCGGTGTGGAGCCTTTCCTCGAAGCCTTCCTCAATATGACGACCTCTCCCCTTGCAAGAACCTCTGACGAAGGCGTCATCGACCCTATGGAAGAAGGTTTTTCCGCATTTGTTTTCAAAATTCAGGCAAATATGAATAAAGCTCACCGCGACCGCCTTGCCTTCATGAGAATCTGCTCCGGAAAATTCGAGCGTGATTCCGAAGTCTATCACGTTCAGGGCGGCAAGAAAATGCGTCTTTCCCAGCCCCAGCAGATTATGGCGGCGGAACGCGAAATCGTCGAGGAAGCCTATGCGGGCGATATCATCGGCGTTTTCGATCCGGGCGTTTTCTCCATCGGCGATACCATAACCCTTCCCGGCAAAAAATTCCGCTATTCCGGAATCCCGACCTTTGAGCCCGAACATTTTATGTCCGTCCGCCCGAAAGACACCATGAAACGCAAACAGTTCATCAAGGGCATCGAACAGATCGCCCAGGAAGGTGCCATCCAGATATTCAAGGTTCCGGGTTACGGTCTCGAGGAAGCTATCATCGGCGTAGTGGGCACCCTTCAGTTCGACGTTTTCCGCTACCGTATGCAAAGCGAATACGGCGTTGAGCTTTATATGAGCCCCCTGCCCTACGAGCATCTTCGCTTTATTCTCGAATGTCCCTGCCCGGTCAACCAGCTTGACCTTGCCAACGGAACCAAAGTGCTCGAGGATTACCGCGGTCACAACGTTCTTGTTTTCAGCGGCATCTGGGCGCTCAACTATATGATGAAAATGAACCCCGGGCTCGTCGTTTCCGAGGAACTGAGGGTTTGATAAAATCAAAAACGGATACTTCAAAGGCGCGCTTCGTTATGAGGTACGCCTTTTTCTTTTGTTAGGTAATTTAAAATATATCCTTTTTTCATTATTTTTCTTGATTTGAATAAACCGAAATTTTTCGCCAATCATCATATTGCAAAACATTTTCGGAGGATATAAAAATGAACATCACGGATATTCGCATCAGAAAAATTTATGAAAACGAGCGCCTTCGCGCACTCGTTTCCGTCACCATCGACCACGACCTTGCGGTGCACGACCTTAAAGTTATCTCCGGACCGGAGCGGCTTTTCGTCGCCATGCCGAGCCGCAAGGACGAATCCGGCGTCTTCCGGGACGTGGTGCACCCGATTACTCCCGAAGCGCGAAAAGCCCTCGAAGAGGCCGTACTGGCGGCCTATGACGAGCACCTTGCCCATCTTGAAGCAGAAAACGAATTCGAATTGGAATAAAAAGATAAGGAACCGCCAAAAAACCGGCGGTTCCTTTTACATTTTGTAGAAATTTATCACATTTTTACGATTTGTAGCGGATTATTCAATATTTTCGATAAAAGGCTTCAGATATTTTACTGCTTCGTCTTTGCGTTCCCAGTCAAAAGCCATTGCGGCGTATGCTTCGTAACCGATCCCGTCTTCTGTCCAGAAGGCTCTTGCGCTTGAGCGGAAACCTTCCTGCGGGTTGTTATGGATGAAATAAATCTCCTTGCCGGAATCGGTTTTTATGATTTTTTCCTTCCATTTTCCCTCTTTTTCATAGGAATTCCAGACGGATGTTGCGGTTGTTTTTTCTTCGGAAAGACAGATGTAAGCATATCCGTAAACAAAGTTGCCTTTATTGTCATAATCCACAATAAAGCTTATTGTTGCGCAAAGAGGAACAAATCCGCCCTCGGCTTCGCTTACTTTTTTACCGGTTACCGTTATGCTGCAGGGCCAGAGAGAAGTCTTTTTCGCTTTTCTGCGTTCCGCAAGATAGTTTATTCCTTCTCTTATCTCGTCGCCGAGGCAGAAATCAAGTCCGGTATATTCCTCAAGTTCATCAACGGTATAAGTATTTCTCTCATCCGTTTCGGGAAAATTGAAGTTATCAAAATAGAAGTTCAGCGAAGCCCAAAGCTCCTCCCCTTCCGGAAGAACAAATTCTTTTTTCTCATCTTCTATATAGTAATGCTGAATGGATTCATATTCATAATTAAGAGCTGCGACGCAATCGGAATAAAACTCTTCGCTGACTTTTTGGGGTTCGAGCTGATATTCAACGGTCATTTCATGAAATTCAGCTTCTTCGATATCGCCGTAATAAAGCTTCGAAAGACCTTCTGCATCAATAACTTTCGTTTTATACGAAGTGGTGATGTTTCCGATGGCGTATGCGGTCACGGATAAAACCATGATAAGAGCCGCGGCGATGAGCACCTTCCAGCTTCCGCGGAGCTTTTTCGGCTTTTCTTCAAGGTCAAGAAGCTTTTCATCAAGGTCGCCGATGGCAAACATGATATCTTTTTCGTTCATAGATCAAAGCCCTCCTTCAAAAGTTCTTTTTTTAGACGTTTTCTTATGCGGAAAAGTATCAGGGAAACGCGGTTTTCGGTGGAAGCCATGCTTTCGGCAATATCCGAAACGCTTTCACAGAGCCAGTAGCGCTTTATGAAAATTTTCCGCTGTTCATCGGGAAGTTTTTTTATAAATCCGTTCATAAAATCCCGAAGGGCTATGCGGTCCGCTTCATGTCCGGAAAGCGGCGCCGGAATACATTCCGCAAGCTCATCGAGCTGGAGCTTTATTCCGCCGTCGCGCTTCTTTGCCTTTTCGGATTCCAGCATAGTCAGGGCGGAATTCCTTGCGATTTTTCCGAGATAGAGCCGAAGATTTTCCGGTTTTGCCGTTGGAATTGCGTTCCACGCCTTTTGAAGAACGTCGTTCCAGCATTCTTCGGCATCTTCCCTGTCGCCGAGGATTTTTTCGGCAATGGCGGTACAGTAATTTTTATAATATTCCTCCGCGAGGGCAAGCGCCCTTTCGTCCCTTTGGAAAAACAGCTCCACCAGTTCCTTATCCGACATAAAAAACACCTCCTTTTTTCTGAAGTCGAAAGCTTTCTCAATATATAAGACCGGAAAAAGATATAAAATCTTTCATGTGAATTATCGTTTATCCGCCTTCCCCTCCGGGAAGGCGGATTTTCGGCAATTTTTCCCGAAAAGGCGAAAAATTGACGGCCGGTAACGCAAAGCGTTTATTTCTCCCGACAGGGGAAGGTGATACTATCGCGCTTTCCGCCTCGGTGCTGTGACCAACGATTTCCGCCATAAAAAGCAAAACACCCCGCGGAAAAAGCTTTCCCCGGGGGTGTTTATTCATTCTCCGTCATGGTAAAAGAACCGCATTCACTGTAAAGATATTCCCTTGCCGCGGGAACCGCATCGGGTTTTTCATCGGGATTTTCCTTATACCAGTCGATAATAATAATGATTGTTCCGGTACTGTTTGTGTGCCATACCTTTTCCGAACCGGAAATTTTAATATCCATCGGAATCAGATTTACGGAGGAATAACCGTTTTCATTTACATAACAGAATTTTGACGATTCGATTATTTCCAGCTGAACCGAAAGGATGCCGTAGCTGAAGCTCCTGTCAACATTCGTTGAATTGACTTTGAACCCAGCGTATTCCGTTTCCGCATAGACGCTTTCGAGGTATTCATCAATGCTTTCTCCATCCTCTTGCGCTCTTGCATCGGGCGGAAGGATTATCGCTTCAAGATTTGCGAGGATATCAACGTCAACCTTTTCATCTTCGGAAAAGACGCACAGAATATATCCCGGTTCTTTGAAAACTGAAAGCTCGATTCCTCTGTTATCAAGATGTTCCGCCTTGAAGATATCGCCATTGTTGACATTTTTATAAACGAGCCTTTCCGGGTCGGAAATAGGCTGCCAAACGGCGTCCATCCATGTTGCGTATTTTGCCTCTTCAAGGGAGTCCCCGCCTTCTTCCGAAAGGATTATCATATAAGGGATTATCCGGGTGATTATCCTTCCGATGCCGTCCTTCCAGAATACCGTAACGTAGCGGACGGCATCATCTGAAACGGTTTTTACAACTATTCCGGTATCCTCGTTAACCACTGTCGCAAAAACCGTTTTCGCGGAAACAAAATCGGTTTCCGGGTCAAAATCCTCGTATTTGAATTTTATACCGTTTTCGCTCTGGAGTTTCATGGTTTTATATCCTTCGCTGCCGCCCCGGTCGGAAGCAATCCATGAAATGCTGCTTTTAGGCGCGGATATGAGAAGCTCGATACAGAATTCCTTTTCTCCGCCGCCAAATTCCCCATAGGCTCTCTTCCATTCCTCCTCCGGAATATCATCAACCGTTATCTTTAGAACGTCATCCGAAAACTCATAAGAAAGATAGTTTTCGATATTTCCCGGCGCGGAAATTTTTATCTGGTTCGCGCTTATAATTTCGCCGCCGCTCCAATATCTGTAAAATTCCTCCGGAAGGATATCGCTTTTGCCCGTTCCCTTTTCCCATCCGGAAAGCTCCAGCCATTCCGTACCGTCGGCAATATCCTGCGGTAACGTCAGTATCTCCGCCGGAAAGAGCTCCTCCTGCAGGATTTCGGTTCCGAGGATTTTATTGGCAATGGTCTTGAAAATAAATTCGCTCTGGACGGAACTGAAGAAAATCCCCGCTGCCGCAAAAATTGCGGCAGCCGCCAAAGCCCCGAAAAACCGCTTCATCGTTTTCTTTTTCTTTCTTATCCGAATTTCCGAAAGGGCTTTTTCGAGTTCTTCGTTACTCTGATAGCGCTTTTCCGGGCTTATCATGGTGCATTTCTGAATGATTTCGCCCATCTCGCCCGAAACGAACCTTGTTGAAGGGTGCTCGCCGGTGAGCATGACGTTCATAAGAACGCCGACGGAATATATATCCGACCTTGCGTCCGTCTGGGAAAGCCCATACTGTTCCGGCGAGGCATATCCCATTGTTCCGAGGATTTTCGTATCGGAATTCGTTTCCTTTTCCGGATCGACCATTCGGGAAGCGTCAAAATCTATAAGCACCGCTTCCCTTCCGCGGATAATTATGTTTTCGGGCTTGATATCCCTGTGCACCACCCCGAGCCTATGCAAAGCTTCGAGTCCCTTGCATAGCTGAAGGATAATCCCCATGGTTTCTTCTTCGGAAAGAACGCCCCCTTCAAGAAGATAATAAAGGGTATCCCCCCTAACGTATTCCTCGATTACAAAAACCTCGTCTTCGCTTTCCTCAACGGAGATAATGCGCGGAAGATTCGGGCAGGAAACGGTCATAAGCTTTCGATAAACCTCGCTTCCGCCGTCGGTTTTACGGAAAACAAATTGCTCCCCCGTTGCCTTTGAGCGGATGACAGAAACGCTTCCTCTTTCGCTCTTTTTTATAACTTTTACAAGGTCATAATCTTCATTTATCCGCATTATCAAGCTGTTTTTCGTTCCTGTCACCTCCAACCCTATGCATCCAGCATATTGATTTTTTTGCGTTAATTTTGTAAGATATCTATATTATAGTATGGTTTCAAATTTTTGTAAAGGCGGCGATTTTTTGAAAAGCAGTGATACAAATAATCTTAAACAGGCGTTGATGGAATCCGCCAGCCTTGACGATTTTCTTACCGACAACCGCGAAAAATTCAATAACGAAACTTTATCCGATATGCTCAACGGACTTCTCGATAGAAGAGGCTTATCCAAAGCCTCCCTCGCAAGACAGGCGGGAATAAGCGAAGTTTACCTCCATCAGATTTTTGCCGGCAAACGCAGCCCTTCCCGCAACCGTCTGCTCTGTCTTTGCTATGGGCTCGAAGCAAGCCTCGACGAATGTCAGGAGCTGCTCAAGATTTGCAGCCTTGCCCAGCTATATCCCAAAAACAGCCGTGATGCCATCATAACCTACGGCATCGTTCACAACGTATCTCTTTTTGAGATAAACGACAGGCTCTTTACGGAGAACGAGGAAACTCTTTTTTGAATATGACCGATAAAAAACAAGGTACGCTTTGCGTGCCTTGTTTTTTGTTGCAAAAGACTAAGCAAATGCAGTATAAGAATCCAAAATTTTGTCAGTCAGACCGCTTGCCTGCCTCTCCTGGACGAACCTCTCGAAAGCCTCTGAAACCGCAAGACTATCAGCTTTTTTGCACTTTATTTTCTTCATAATCGGAGCGCTTGCCTGCCTTTATTTTGTAGTAAAAAACAGGCATTTCCGCAAAAAAGAAAAAAGCCGATAATCCGCATGATTATCGGCTTTTTCCCTGTTTTGGTGGAGACACACGGACTCGAACCGTGGACCTCTTGCGTGTGAAGCAAGCGCTCTAACCAGCTGAGCTATGCCTCCGTTTTGAATTTGCGAATAATATTATATCACTCTTCGGCTTTTCTGTCCATATTCTTCTGTAAAAAATTTATAATTCGTTAACCATTGTAAAAAATATCCATGATAAAATTATAATATCAATTTACAAAGGAAGATATTTTTATGATAATGCAGAAATTCAGGGAATTCATGTACGGAAGATACGGAACCGATATGCTTTCGCTGGCTCTCGTGATCGCGGGCTTCGTGCTCAACACCCTTTATGTTCTCACCTATTCCCGCCTTTTATATCTCATCTCCCTTGCGGCATACGGTTTTGCCCTTTTCCGTACCCTTTCGAGGAATATCCCCGCCCGCCGGAAGGAAAACGAAAAATTCATGTCCCTCTGGCACAAAATTAAAAATTGGTGGAACGGGCTCCGTGCTGATTTGGAGGAAAGAAAAACTTATAAACATTTTAAATGCCCCTCCTGCGGACAGAAAATAAGGATCCCCCGGGGACGCGGTAAAGTCGAAATATGCTGCCCCAGATGCTCAAACCGATTTGTAAAGAAGGTATAATATGCCGAAAAAGATTTTGCTTATAATAAACCCGGTTTCGGGCATGAGGCTCGGAACTCTCTATGCCCCAAAAGCGATTGCCGCCCTTTCCGATGAAAACTCCGACGTTTTCGTGATGCTGACTTCAAAACGCGGCGACGCGAAAAAATGGGCCGCGGAATACGGAAAAGATTTCGACCTTATAGTTGCCTGCGGCGGCGACGGAACCTTTAACGAAGTGGTCGCCGGCAACCTTTGCGGCAAAAATCTTCCGCTGGGCTATATCCCCTGCGGCAGCACGAACGATTTTGCCGCAAGTATCGGTCTTTCGGGTGATATCCCCACTGCGGCGCAGAACATCATGAACGGAACCGAACACACCTTCGATACCGGTTCCTTCGGCGAAAGACCTTTCACCTATGTGGCCTCCTTCGGTGCCTTTACCAGAACGAGCTATACCACCTCCCAGAGCTTCAAAAACATCGTCGGTCACCTCGCTTATATCGTCGAAGGCGGCCTCGATCTTAAAAATCTCCGACCGGAATACGTTTCCATCAAGGCCAACGGGGATATTTATGAAGGGAATTATATCTTCGGCGCCGTAAGCAATTCCACCTCCGTAGGCGGCGTGCTCACCATTCCGCCGGATCAGGTCAACATGAATGACGGACTCTTTGAGGTCATGCTCATAAAGCACCCGGAAAACGCCGCCCAGCTCTCAAAAATCGTCCAGGCCATCGCATCACGGCAGTATCAGGGCTGTGACATGATAGAGTTCTTCTCCTGTGAAAAGCTTTGCGTGCTCAAAAACCCCTCCGGCGGCTGGAGCCTTGACGGTGAATTCGAACAGGGCACCGACGGCGTACTCATAAGCAACAATCATTCAGCAATAAAGCTCGTTTATTAAAGAAGAGCCGCCCTTCCGGGCGGCTCTTCTTTGTTTTATCTTCTGTAAACTTCCTCCCCGCCTATATAGGTTGCAAGGATTTTCGCATCAAGTATCTTCCCGTGCTCAACTTCAAGCAGGTTGCGGTCAACGATGATAAAATCCGCTTCCATTCCGGTTTTTATCGTGCCGCGGATATGCTCATCGCCGCTTGCATAGGCGCCCTCGGCGGTATAGGCATAGAGCGCATCATAGACAGAAACCGCCTGCCCCGGAAGATAGGGACCGTTTCCCTTACAGTCTTTCCTCGTGACCGCACAGTAGATTCCGCGCATGGGCTTAAAATTCTCGACCGGACAATCGGTGCCGAAGGCCTCGTGAACGCCAAGCTCAAGATAGTCCTTCCATGCGTAAGAGCTTTCCGCAAGGTCTTTTTCAACTCTGTCGTAAACGATATGCATATCGTAATCTATGAAAACCGGCTGGGTCAAAGCCATAATACCAAGGCGCGCCAGACGCTTCTTCTGCTCCTCGTCCGTAATCTGGCAATGAACTATGGCGTGGCGCGGTGAATACTCCGGAACAGCCTTCTGCGCGTTCTCAATGGCATCAAGGCACATCTCCATAGCACCGTTTCCGATGGCATGTATTGCCACGGGGACATTGCGCTTCTGCGCTTCGAGCACGAAGCCGTTCAGCTCCTCCTGCTCATAAATCCTGATGCCCGTTGTTGCCGGGTCATCGGCATAGGATTCCTTCAAAAAAGCCGTCCTCGCCCCAAGGCTGCCGTCGGAAATGAGCTTCAGGCAGGACACTTTGAAGCTGCCTTCACGCATCTTATAGTTCTCGTGCTCAAACCAATCCCTGACTTCCTCCCATGTCTGGGAAAGCGCCTGCTCGGCATAGTGTACCCTGAGCCTTCCGTCAAGGGAAGCCGCCTTCAGTTCATCAAGGAGCTCATAGGCTCTGCCCTCCGGTGCATACTTCATATCGTCGGACTGGACCGCCGTAATGCCCTGTTCAAACAGATCCGCCTGGGATTCGAGCATCATCTTCACGAGTATGCTCAAATCCGGATACGGCAGCTTTGATTTTACTTCGTCGAAGTAATTTTCCTTGATTACGCCCGTCGGGTCACCGTTTTCGTCCACCTCGCAAAAGGCGCCGAGTTCCTTTGCTTTGGCTTTATCAAGCCCCATAAGCTCCATCGCTCTCGTGTTGAGCACACCTATATGATAGCAGGCGCGCATTACGAGCACAGGGTGCTCAAGGCTGATTTCATCAAGGTCTGCGGCGGTCGGAAAACGCTTTTCGCCCTCGGTAAAATAATCGTGGTTCCACCCTTCGCCCACGAGCCAGAGCCCGCTCTCTCTATCGAAATGCTCAAAAGCTTCCTTCATCTTCCGGACTACGTGCTCAACGGAAACCGATCCCCAAAGATCAACCGAAAGTTTTGTTTTGACGTAATGCAGATAGTGCATATGGGAATCATTGAACCCCGGCATAACGAATTTTCCGCCGCAGTCGAGCACTTCTGCATCGGTGGAAACAAGTTTTTCCGCATCTTCAGCAGTACCGCAGAAAGCAAATTTCCCGTTTCTGACTATTGCCGCTTCTGCGAGCGGATTTTCTTTATCCATGGTTGCAATGACTGCGTTTTTTATGATGTATTCCAAAATCTGCACCCCTTTTCCGGTTTGCGGAATGTAGGGGCGGATATTATCCGCCCGCTTTATGTAACAAGTATAATGCAAGAAACAGTATATGTCAAAGAAAAAAGACAGCCGAAAGGCTGTCTTTTTTCGTTTTTGCAGATTAGAAAGCGGGGTATTCGTAATGGGAAATCACTGAATTACATAACCACCGTCAACAACGATTTCAGAACCTACGAGGAAGGTATTCTCAATCATAAAGATGATGGCATGTGCAATTTCCGATGCATCGCCAATGCGTCCGATAGGAGCTGCCTGTTCCATCATTTTAATTGTTTCCTCGCCAAGATATTCCTTGCATACAAGTCCCGATGCAACGTTGCCGGGATGGATGGAGTTGACACGGATTCCCTGTCTTGCATAGGTAAGAGCCATCGCTTTGGTAAGACCTCTGAGGCTGGTTTTGGAAAGAGTATAGAAAGGTGCGTTCGGTGCTGCGATCAAACCATTCATAGAAGAAACGTTTACGATTGCTCCGGGGGTTCCCTGTTTGAGAAGCTGCTGCACTGCATATTTGCATCCGAAATAAACGCCGTCCTGGTTTACGCCGAGAACGTGTCTGTATTCTTCGGTGGTGGTTTCATGGAGAAGCTTTCCGTCGGCAATACCTGCGTTGTTTACCATAATGTCAAGATGTCCGTAAAGTTTTACGGTTTCCTCAACAAGATTTTTTACCTGTTCTTCGTCGGAAACATCGACCTTGAAGAAGGGTACGTTGAATTCCGCGGCGGTTTTTTTGCCGAGTTCTTCGTTCCAGTCAGCAATTACAGGAAGACCTCCTTTTGCAAGAATTGCTTCAACGGTTGCTTTGCCAAGTCCGTTTGCTCCGCCGGTTACGATTGCTACTTTTCCATTGATGTCATACATATCAAAATCATTCCTTTCTTGTTTTCGCGGTGTGTTTAATTTAACACATCTTACGTTCTAATTGTAAACCTCCTACTAAGTCAGATGTCAATATGTTAATTTTTTTATTTTGATTAAAAAAACAGCTTAAATAAAACATATTGCAAAAGGAAAACGAATGATGTACTATTGTATTAGTCAGTAGTTTGGGGTGATTAAATGGAAAACAAATACTATACCGTAAATGAATTCGCAAAGCTTTGCGATACAACCAAGGATACCATTCTTGTATATGACCGCAAAGGGCTTTTGAAACCCGCGGTGACCGGTTCAAACGGGTACAGGTATTACAAGCTTGAGCAATATTATGATTTTTATGTTATAAAGGCGTTCCAGATGGCAGGCGCTTCGCTGAAGGAAATTTCGGAACAGCTTAAATCCAACGATAAGAAAAAAACCCGCGCACTTCTTGAATCAAAACGCAGCGAGCTTATCAAGCGCCAGTATGAGCTTTCACAGATGCAGAAATTTATCGAAACGGTCATCGAGCAATCTGATATTATAGACCATGACAGCGGCAATCTTCATATAAAATATTGTTCCGAAGAATATTTTATATCAATGCGCACCGATTACGGAGAAAAAGCAAGCGGAAATTTCAGCCATTCCCTTGAAACCACCAATAAACTCAATGAATATATTCAGGCCCGGGGATATTCCAACAATATTCTTTTTGAAGGTCATTATATCATTCCGAGGGAAAATTTTTTAAGCGATGATTTCCGCTTTACCGAATATCTTTATAAAATCCCATTCCGGGCAAACGACCCCCTGTTGTTTGTAAAACCTGAAGGAAAATACGTTTCGCAGTACATCCACGGCGCCTTTTCTGAACTCCCTTCCCAGCTTGAAGCTTTCCGCAAGCTTATCGCTTTCCATGGTTACAGCACGAAAGGCGATTTTTACGTCAGCCACCTCAATGCCGGAATGCTTACTTTTTCCGAAACCGAAAACGTCCGCCTTGTTTCCGTGATGGTGGAATAGCCGATTTTGTTCTTTTTCGGCGACTTATACTATGCAAAAAAACAGACAGCCGGACAGGCTGTCTTTCATTTTTATAACAATTGAGATTTAAGCTCTTCTATTTCTTTTTCTATATTATTAATTTCTTCTAATCTATCTGTAAATTTTGAGTATTTCTTCATCAATTCTTCTTTTTCTTTTTTGAGTCTGCTTACCGCAAGCTGCGACCTTGTTGATTTAATTTTTTTATCAAAATCATCAATTTCAGCTACTTTTTTCCTTATTTCCTCGGAATCAAAACTACTCTTTTTCATCTCAAGTTCTTCTATTTGTTTCAAAATAACTTCTCTTTCTTCAGGGTTTTCTTCCCAGTATTTTTTATTTGCTTCCTTATATATTTCTTCATATTTTTCCAAAGAAGGAATGCTGTTGTTTATAACATCCATATTTACTGCAAGCTCATAAACTTTAACTCTTGCAAGAAGTGCCTCTTTTTCGGATTTCACAAGAGAAATAAAAGTTTTGTATGCATTCAGTATTTCTTTATTCATGAAATTTTCAATGGTGATTTCATCAATCAATTTAAATGCTTCTGTCGTAACTCCTTGATAGATATTAAGTTTTGGTAAATCAATTTGTGCCGTATTATAATCAGCGGTCAAAAAACTTATAAGGGGAAAATTCAAGTTTATGATTTTTCAATTCTGTTACATCAAGGAATTCTGCAATACATATTAAAATTAGCTCATTAGCTCTGTTGATATAATATGCATATACTTCTTTTTCGGTTTCACTTTTATTGTCAGAAAACATTATTGCGTTTTTACCAGCCTCAATAGCTTCAGATACTCTCGCATCTCCAAGCGTTCCAAGTTTTTCAATTGTTTTCATCTTTATCAGCCATGCTTCGCTGTTTTTAGTATTGATTTCGAGGGCTTTGTTTGCATAGTCAAAAGCTGATTGACCATTACCGCCATCATAAGCATTTTTGGCCATATCCAAATAATTGTCTATTAAATCCGTATTGTCGATTTTTACCGTTCCTTCAACCATAAGTTTTTTTACTTCTTCAACGGTATATTTTGTTCCGCAAAACTGGCACACAAACATTCCGTCCTGTTTTATAAGTTCGTTTCCTCCGCAAAGTTCACAAACTATCGCTTTCATTCTTTCGCCTCCATATACTCAAATTCTATTGTATCTTAATAATACATCTTTATTTTCCCTATGTCAATAATAATAAATCCTATAAATCCCCATAATTTGATGTGCATGGCATTATATTATATATGTCGGAGGTGATTTTATGGATTATATTGATTGGTTTGCAACAAGGCTTTCGGAACTTCGTTTGGAAAAAGGCGTTTCCGCAAGGGATATGAGCCTTTCTCTCGGTCAAAGCGAAAGCTATATTAATAAAATTGAAAATCACCGAACCATGCCTTCTATGGCAGGTTTTTTCTATATCTGTGAATATTTGGGAATTGAACCCGCTGAATTTTTTAATGCGGCTTCCCGCTCCCCTCGAAAATCACGCGAAATTATAGACGAGATCGAAAAACTCTCTCCTCTTCATTCCGAACATATTCTTTCTTTGATAAAAGACCTTAATTCAAAATAGTTTTTATAAAAGCCTTCTGTCGATGAAGGCTTTATTTTCTCTTTACTTTCCAACCCAAAAATAGTATTATATTCACATAGTTCAA
>CAZOOL010000015.1:0-18190 GCA_964581405.1 uncultured Oscillospiraceae bacterium
GCTTTTTTATTTTCAAAAAAAGCCGCAAAAAAATGAATTCTTAGGAAAGAAGGACAAAACAATGACAAGAAAGATTATCGCACTCGTACTCGCAATGGCAATGTGCCTCGGCTTTGCCGCCTGCTCAAACAGCAGCGAAGAGGACAACGTTCTCCGCGTTGCAATGGAATGTGCCTATGCTCCTTATAACTGGAGCCAGTCCGACGATTCCAACGGCGCCGTACCGATTTCCGGCACAAACGATTATGCCTATGGCTATGACGTAATGATGGCAAAGCTCATTGCCGAACATCTCGGCATGGAACTTGAGATTGTAAAACTCGACTGGGATTCCCTCGTACCGGCGGTTGCCTCCGGCGACGTTGATATGGTAATCGCGGGCCAGTCCATCACCGCTGACAGACTCGAGGTCGTCGATTTCTCCGACCCTTACTTCTATGCTTCCATCGTAACCCTTACCAAAGCAGGTTCCGCCTATGCTTCTGCGACCTCTGTTGCGGACCTTGCCGGCGCGACCTGCACTTCCCAGCTCGGAACCATCTGGTATGACGTATGCCTTCCCCAGATTCCGGGCGCAAATATCCTTACCGCACAGGAAACCGCACCCGCAATGCTCGTTGCCCTTGAATCCGGCGCGGTTGACCTTGTTGTAACCGATATGCCCACCGCTCTTGCGGCGACCGCGGTTTATTCCGATTTCGTGCTTCTTGACTTCACCGGAACTGCCGGCGAATTCGAGGTTTCCGAAGAGGAAATCAACCTCGGCATCTCCATCAAAAAGGGCAACACCGAGCTTCTTAACGCTGTGAACGAGGTTCTTGCGACCCTTACCGTTGAGGATTATGAGGCAATGATGGCCGATGCCATCGCGGTACAGCCCCTCAGCGAATAATCCTGAAAACAAAAAATGCCGCCCGGTTCATAATCGGGCGGTTTATACTGTTTACGCCTCATCTGCCGCGGCATACGCCCTGCGGCGCCTTTTCCGCAAGGGGAAGGCAATAAATAACAAAGGAGCATTATTTTGGCTGAATTTATTGAAGGTATCGTTAAGGTCTGGAACGGCTACGGCCCTTCGTTCCTTTCCGGCGCGATGAACACACTTATCGTTTCTCTCATCGGCACCATTGCCGGCTGCATAATCGGCTTCGGAGTCGGAATTGTCCAGACGATTCCGGTAGAAAAAGGCGACTCCGTCTGGAAAAAAGTTATCCTTACGGTAATTAACCTTATCCTCAAGGGTTACGTCGAGCTTTTCCGCGGAACCCCGATGATAGTCCAGTCCGTATTCATTTATTACGGCGCAAGAATGGTTTTCAATATTCATATGGATATCTGGCCGGCGGCGCTTTTCATTGTTTCCATTAACACCGGCGCATATATGGCAGAAACTGTCCGCGGCGGTATTCTTTCCATTGACCCCGGTCAGACCGAAGGCGCAAAAGCCATCGGCATGACCCATTTCCAGACCATGGTGAACGTAATTATTCCCCAGGCGTTCCGCAACATCATTCCCCAGATCGGCAACAACTTTATCATCAATATCAAGGATACTTCCGTCCTTTCCGTAATCAGCTTCGCCGATCTTTTCTTCACCCACAAAAGCGCTGTCGGCGCTCTTTATCTTTATTTCGAATCCGCCACCATCACCATGGCGATATATCTCGTTATGACCGTGACGGCTTCCGCGCTGCTCCGCCTTCTTGAAAAGAAGCTGGACGGCGATGACAACTATGACCTTGCCACAACGGATACCCTTGCCCATACAAGCGGAATGTACACCTATCACCCGAAAGAAAAAACTTTGGAGGACTTCAGATGAGCGAAAACATAATCGAAATTCAGCATCTTGAAAAGAATTTCGGAAGCCACAAAGTTCTTTCCGATATTGACTTTTCCGTAAAAAAAGGTGACGTTACAACCATAATCGGCGTTTCCGGTTCCGGAAAATCGACCCTTCTCCGCTGTGTAAACGTGCTCGAAACCCCTTCCGGCGGCAAGATACTTTTCCACGGAGAGGATATTTCGGCAAAGGGTTTTTCCGTAACCGATTACCGCGCCAAGGTCGGCATGGTTTTCCAGAGCTTCAACCTTTTCTCCAATATGACCGTGCTCCAGAACTGCATGGTCGGCCAGAGAAAGGTGCTTAAAAAGAGCAGGGAGGAAGCGGAGGAAAAAGCAAAATACTTCCTCGAAAAAGTCGGAATGCTGCCCTATATCAACGCAAAACCGAAACAGCTTTCCGGCGGACAGAAACAGCGCGTCGCCATTGCGAGAGCTCTTGCCATGGAACCGGAGGTTCTGCTTTTCGATGAGCCCACTTCCGCCCTCGACCCCCAGATGGTCGGCGAGGTTCTTGAGGTTATGAAAGCCCTTGCGGAGGAAGGACTTACCATGATAGTGGTTACCCACGAGATGGCTTTCGCCAGGGACGTTTCCAACCGCGTCGTTTTTATGAAGGACGGCGTTATCTGTGAGGAAGGCACCCCCGAGGATATTTTCGTTAACCCGAAAAAGGATGAAACGAAGGAATTCCTTGCGAGATTCATAAACTAAAAAAACACCGTGCGTTTTACCGCACGGTGTTTTTCTTTCTGCCTTTTCCAAAGCTGAAGTAATGGGCAACTGCACATATGGGGATAGCGGCAGCAACGTCAAGAATCGAGTGCTGCTTCAGAAATACAGTTGACATACAAATCAGAAACGCCATTATGCCGAAGGCAAATTTCCATTTGGGCGTATCCAATCCCTTGGCGTTCCATGCGGTGAACATCACCGCGAAGGAGCTCATTACATGAATGGAAGGGCAGACATTCGTGTTCGTATCGAACGCATAGAAACCTTTGAGAAATTCCGTAAAGATGTTGGTACGCTCGAAGACTATCGGGCGCAGTTCCTGGCAGGTCGGAAAAAGAAGATAGATAATTATCGCCGCAGTATCGGTGATGATTATATATGTCATCAATCTCTTAAAGGAATCAACATCATACAAGAGCGTATAAAGATGCATACCGATAAGAAACACGAACCAGAAGAGGTATGGAATGAGAAAATATTCGCAGAAAGGTATTTTGTCATCGAGGGCACAATGCATAGGATAATAATAATCTACCTTGTAAATCCGCTCGACAAAAAAGAAGAAAAAGCCGAAAATCGGCCAGAAAATCAAAAGCTTCAGGTGGGAATATTCGGGGTCGTTTAGTTTTTTTAAACGAAAGTTTCGGTAGTCAATTTCAGGGGTTCGTCGCATACTTCACCTCGGATATTAAGATATATTTCCCCGGCGGCAGAAGGTTTGCGGTGCTGTTCAAGGGCTTTCGACATCTCGCGGAGCTTTTCTTCATTTTTAAGAAGCGAAAGGCATTTTTTCGCAAGGGTTTCCGGAGTCGTTGCAGTAACGGCGCCGCCGATGGAAATGAAAAAATTCAGATTGTACTCCTCGCATCCGGCAACGGCATTGATGAATACCATGGGCAAGGCTTTTACGCAGGCTTCGGTCGTGCTGAGACCGCCGGGCTTCGTAAGATAGAGGTCGGCGCTTTCCATGAGGAGAGGAATGTCGGTTGTATAGCCGAGAATGTGTATATTTTCACTGTTTTTATACGATTTGTATAACTTTTTGTGGAGTTTTTCGTTGCTTCCGCAAACGGCGGTTACTTCAACGTCCTTCGGAAGCTTTTTATAGAGGCATTTTACGACCTTTTCAAAATGTCCGCAGCCCATGCTTCCGCACATAACAAGGAGATGCTTGTGTTCCGGAACAACGCCGAAATGGAGCTTCGCCCCGGCTTTGCCGGTGGATTTAAGGAAGTCCTTTCGGACGGGGATTCCGGTGGCGATGAGTTTTTCTTCCGGGATTCCGTGGCTGATAAATTCGCCTTTCAGGGAATCATCCGGAATGAAAAACATATCGTAATCGAAAGCCTCGGTGCTCGGGCTGCAGGTATAATCCGTCGCAAGAAAAGCGGTTTTGAGCCCGAGAGAGGGTTTTCCTTCGAGCGCCTCGTGAAGAATCATTCCGGAAAAAACATGGGCGCAGATGACGGTATCATAGCCGCCTTTCTCAATGAAATCATAGAGTTTTTCGGCACCCTTTGTGATAAGCTTATATGCGGAGGAATCTTCTTTAAGAACGCCGGGGTGATTTTCCGCAAAGCCGTAGCCGTTTTTGAAAAGACCGGGAAAACGGCGATAGAGCAGGGAATGACCTTTTGAAATGAAATCGGAAAATCCATCGGAAACAAAAGAAAGGGAATCCTTTATTTCACAGGTGTTTCCGTATTTTTTGAAAACTTCACCTATTGCGGCGGCACAGGAATTATGTCCGCCGCCGGTGTTGCAGCTCAATATAAGGACGCGCATTCGGAATTCTTCCTTTCTTTTGATTATTTTCGGTTTGCACCGGTTTTTCTTTCATAGAGGCGGAGAAGCCGGGGCCTGTTGTAACGCTGGATAACGACAAAAACAAGGTTCACAATAACGCTCAGAATAAAGCAGATCACGCCGCCAATCCCGGGCCAGAGCCAAAAATATGCGAAGCCGAAAAGGATGAGGATCAGGTGGGTCATTTCGGCGATGCAGGTTTCCCTTATCATAACGGCGAGCTGTTCTGCTTCGGGCTTTCCGTCGAGTCTTTTTGCGGGCATGATTTTTTTGAAAACCCTGCTCATATCCGGAACGTGGCTCTGCCATTTCGCGATGCCGATTTTTTTGTATATTTTCCCGCCTTTTTCAAAAGGAAAGAGCGCGAAGGGAAAAGCTTCGTATTTTACATCTATGCCGGAAAAGAGCCTTCCGCCGATGAACGAAAGAGCGCCGAGTATCAAAAAATAAGCAACGCAGTTCCAAAATCCCACGGGAAAACTCCTTTCTTAAGTATATAGTTTCGCGATTTTATATTTTGATTCTATATTTTATTCTGCAACTTTCGGTCAACTTTTTTTCAATTTCTGTTGATTTATTCCGTTTCGGAATTTTTCGGGAAGGAAGAAAAAGCCAGATTTCACATAATGTTTACACCTTATTGATTGACAAGGAAAGCCGATTTGTATTATATTATAATATAGATATTTATAGACTGATTCAGAAGGAGGTATCCGCATTGAAAAAAATATTCCTTGCTCTTGCAGCGGCGGCGTTTTGCCTCGCCTTTTCCGGCTGCACCGTTTTTGAAACGGATACCGAAGCTTTGATGAGGCCGCCGGTCTTTACGGAGGAACAGGAAAAGCTCAATGCCGCGCTGACGGAGGTCATCGGAGAGAGCTATACCCTCAAATACCCCGCCAACGGCGATATGAATTCCGCTTTTATCTTCGAGGATCTTGACGGCGACAAAACGGAAGAAGCTCTCGCTTTCTATTCTCTTCTTGATGAGAGCACGAGAATCAATATCCTGAAAAAAGACGGCGAAGGCTGGATTTCTGTTTATGAGGCCGCCGGCTATTACGGCGATATCGAAAAGGTGGATTTCACAGCCATGGACAGCCGCGGCAAAGTCCTTGTGGTCAAATGGGAACAGGAAGCCGCAATTTACCGCTATGAGGACGAAAGGCTCGTTACCGTTCACCGCACGAACTGCGAGGAAAGCGAAATTGCCGATATCGACGGCGACGGATACAGCGAGATCATCGTATTCGGAAGCAACATTCTCGGAAGGAACGTCCTTAATGTTATTTACAGCGATAACGGTGAAATTATTGTTTCCGGCGATATAACTACAGAATATGCCAATATCTTTTCCGCAAGGGAAGGCAGGCTTTACAGCGAAAAAAGCGCCTATTTCATTGATTCTACCGTTTCGGTATATGGAGGCGTTGTCTATCTTACCGAAATAATCACCCTTGAGGAGGGGACCGCAAAGAGATACTATATCGCCGATTTTGTTGAATATGATGATTCTGAAACCGGCGGCGAGCAGGATTCCGGCAGTATCGTAATCGTTGACAGCGATTACGGCAAGCGCGCCATTTTCCTTCGCGGGACGAAAGTTTCCTGCATGGATACAAACGGCGACGGGATCATGGAAATGCCTGTGGAGCTTCGTGAGGATTACAGCAGGACCGAAACGGACGAGCTTTTCTTCATACAGTATATGCAGTATGACGGCGAAATTTCCGTTCCGGTCTGGAACGGAATCGCGAATACCGAAAACGGCTATCTTTTCGCCGTTCCGGAAAGCTGGAACGAAAGAGTTGAAGTTATGCTGGCTTCTTCCGGCGACGAGGTGATTTTCACCGATACAGAAACCGGCGAGGAGATACTGAGGATATTCGCCGTGCTAAAGAGCGATTATCAGGATAAATATGAGGATTATATCCTTTGCGCGCAGGACGAGGCAAAATATTATTACATCACGTCCGCCGCGGAACCGGAAAGTGATTTTTATATCGCTCCGGAGATTTATGAAAAATGTTTCATCTTTATATAAAACACGGGAGGTATGAAAAATGAAAAAGATTCTTGTTTGTGAAGACGAGGACGCCATCCGCGAATTTGAGGTTATAACCCTTCGCAGAGCGGGCTATGAGGTTGTGGACGCTTCCTGCGGCGAAGACGCCATAAAATATTTTGAAGCGGCGCCCAATGATTTCAGCGTTGTGCTTCTCGATATTATGATGCCCGGGATTGACGGTTTTGCCGTTTGCCAGCGCATCAGAAAACAGAACAGCACCGTCGGAATCATTATGCTTTCGGCGAAATCCCAGGAAATGGATAAGGTAAACGGTCTTATGCTCGGCGCGGACGACTATGTGACAAAGCCATTTTCCCCAAGCGAGCTTACCGCAAGGGTCGATGCCATTTGCAGAAGAATTTCCGCAACGCCGGAAAGCGTTCATAACGACCAGCTTGTTTCCGGCCCTTTTACCCTCAATATCCTCAGCAGGACCCTTACCAAAAACGGCGTTCCGATAGACCTTACTCAGGTGGAATTCCAGCTTATGGAGCTTTTTATGGGCAATGAGGGTACCGCCCTTGAAAGAAAGAATATCCTTATCCGCATTTGGGGCGAAAGCTATAACGGCGACGATAAAATCGTTGACGTAAACATAAGAAGGCTCCGTATGAAAATCGAGGAGGAACCTTCCAATCCAGCCCATCTCCAGACCGTCTGGGGCTTTGGCTATAAATGGATGGCATAATATTATTCGCCGTTTTCACGCATGGTATGAAACATAATGAAAGGAGGACGCCGCATGGCAGTAAAGAAAATAACCAAACGCTGGCTTTTCAACAGCCTCGGCGTAATTCTTGTCATACTCATCGCTCTTGAGGTGGTGATAGCTTTTTCCGTAAAGGATTATTTTTACGGAAGCGTTGAAAGGGTTGTTTATTCCCAGGCGGAAACCATTTCAGGGCTGCTCTCGAAATACAATTCCGAAGGTACCGGCGATTACGAGGCATATTTCCGCACCATCGTGACCTCTTTTGAAAAACGAAACATAATGGAGCTTATGGCAATAAACAGCAGCGGCGAGGTGGTACTCACTTCCAGCGGTTTTTTGCCGGAAGACGGCTTTATGACACCGGATTACTCCGAAGCTTTTGATTCCGTTGAAAAGAACGCGGAATATATCGGAGAACACAACGGAGAAAATATTATGTCCGTAACGGTTATTCCGGAGGGGAGCACCGAAGACTTCGCTTCGTTCCGGCTTGTGACCTCACTTGAGAACGTGGACCGCCAGATAACCCTCGCAATTATCGGAACGAGTCTTATCTGTATAGCAATCGTTTTTTTCGTCGTGGTTTCCGGTTCCTATTTTATAAACTCCATCGTTATTCCGGTGGGTCAGATCGGTGATGCCGCGAAAAAAATCGCGGAGGGTGACTTTCATACCCGCCTTGAAAAGAAAACCGATGACGAAATCGGCGAACTTTGCGATACCATAAACTATATGGCGGATGAGCTCGGAGCGACGGAAAAAATGAAAAACGACTTCATTTCCTCTGTTTCCCATGAACTGCGAACTCCTCTTACTGCCATAAAAGGCTGGGCGGAAATGCTGGAGGATTCCTCCAAGGACGATTCCATAGACAACGGGACCCTTCAAAGAGGCATGGGCGTTATAATCGGAGAAACGGAACGTCTTTCCGTAATGGTGGAGGAGCTTTTGGATTTTTCGCGCCTCCAAAGCGGAAGAATGGTTCTCCAGCCCATGAAACTGGATATAATCGCGGAGCTTTCTGAAGCTGTGCTCACTTTTGAACAGCGCGCGATCCGCGAAAAAAAGGAACTTATTTATGAGGAAAGCGACGATATAATCCCGGTTATGGGTGATAAAAACCGACTTCGCCAGGTTTTTGTGAATATTATCGACAACGCCATCAAATACAGCGACGAAGGGGATTCCGTAACCATTTCCGTTGAAAGAACAAAAAACGGCTTTGCGGATATTATTGTCAGCGATACCGGAATCGGAATACCCGCCGACCAGATAGAAAAAGTAAAAACCAAGTTTTTTAAGGGCAATGCAACCCGCCGCGGAAGCGGAATCGGGCTTGCGGTTGTTGACGAAATAGTGAAAATGCATGGCGGAGAGATTCTGCTCGACAGTATCGAAGGTGAGGGAACCACCGTCACGATCCGCCTTCCCATAGATAAATAATAAAGCAAAGGAGAAATTATGGAACAGAACGAAAAACAGGAATGCGCAATAAAAACTTCCGTCGGCGGCCAGGCGCTTCTCGAGGGCATTATGATGAAAGGTCCGTTCAAAAGCGCAATGGCGGTTAGAAAACCCGACGGTGAAATAGATCTTTCCGTTTGGGATACAAAAAAACTCACCGGCATCAGAAAGGTGCCGTTTATCCGCGGAACCTTCAATTTTATTGATACCCTCATTCAGGGATATGACTGCCTTATGAAATCCGCGGAAATTTCCGGTCAGGAGGAAGAACCGGATAAATTCGAGCTTTGGCTCAACAAGGTTTTCGGAAAAGCCGCCGGCGCCGTTTTCAGTGCCGTTGTGACCGTCATTGCCGCCGTTCTTGCGGTGGGACTTTTCTTCGGGCTCCCGGCTCTTATCGCCGGCTTCGCCGGAAATTATATTGAAAATACCGTTGCCCTTTCAGCCATCGAGGGCTGCATCAAAATCGCTCTTTTCTTCGTTTACATAATCGGCGTTTCTAAAATGGAGGATATCCGCCGCACTTTTATGTATCACGGCGCCGAGCACAAAACAATTTTCTGCTATGAAAAAGGTCTTGAGCTGACCGTTGAAAACGTAAGAAAGCAAAAACGCTTTCACCCCAGATGCGGAACCAGCTTTCTTCTCATCGTGCTCATCGTGAGCATCCTCGTTTCTTCCGTTATCACTTGGGAAAACGTTTTTGTCCGCGTGCTGCTCAAGGTACTCATGCTGCCCGTAACCGTAGGAATTTCCTATGAAATAATCAAGTTCGCCGGCAAACATGACAACTGGTTTACAAAAATAATCTCCGCGCCGGGTCTTTGGTTCCAGCGTTTTACCACCCAGGAACCGGACGACAGTATGATCGAGGTCGCTATTGCCGCCGTGAAGCCCGTTTTGCCCGAAAATCCGGAGGACGCAATATACTGATGACCGTAAAAGAAGCTTTTGAAAAAATTGAAAAGCAGTTCGAGGAGGCAGGGGTGGATTCCCCTGCCTTTGAAGTATCCGTGATGCTGGAGGATATCCTCGGACTTCCGAAAATGGCGGAGGTGCTCATGCCATGTTCCGTGCTCAAACCGGAACAGGAGGAAAAACTTTTTTCCGCCGCAAAAAAAAGAGCCGGCGGCTATCCGCTCCAATATATCATCGGGAACTGGGAATTTTATGGGAGGAAGTTTTTCGTCGGCGAAGGCGTGCTCATTCCGCGCCCGGAAACGGAGCTTCTCTGTGAGCGGGTGCTCAAACATTATTCGGGAACCCTGCCGCCGAAGGTCGTTGACCTTTGTTCCGGTTCGGGGTGCATTGCCGTCACTATTGCGAAGGAACTCCCCGGAGCGGCTGTGACCGCCGTAGAGCTTTATGACGGTGCTTTCGAATATCTTTCGAGGAATAACGCCCTTCACGGGAACTGCGTCGCCGCGGTCAAGGGTGACGCTCTGGCGGCATTCGGCGAATTTGACTGCATCGTTTCAAATCCGCCCTATATAACCGGAGATGAAATGCTTTCGCTCCAGAAAGAAGTGACTTTTGAGCCGGAAACAGCTCTTTTCGGCGGAACGGACGGCCTTGATTTTTACCGTGCCATTGCGAAGAACTGGTTCAGTCATCTCAGCACGGGAGGCATGATAGCCTTCGAAATCGGCGATACCCAGGGCGAAGCCGTTAAAGATATACTTGCGGAAAACGGCTATTCGAAAGCCGCAGTTACACAGGATTACGAGGGACGGGACAGAGTCGTCACCGCAATAAAATACTGAAAAATTTAAAACAAAAAAAGGAGCACGAGGGGCTCCTTTTTAGTTTTTAAATACTATTAATATTCGTCATCGAGGCGTCTTCTGCCGATGAGGAAAAGCGCAACAGCGGCGCCGATAAGGATCACGAGAAGAACAATGATGATCCAGACCCAGACGGGGATCCCGCCGTCATTATCATCGGAATTATCTACATCATTTCCGATTACAACGACGTCGGATTCACTTTCGCTCTCACTTTCGGAAGCAGAGCTTTCGGAAACAGGCTCCGGTTCGGAAACGGATTCCTCGGAGGAGGAGCTTTCAGAAACGGGTTCGGATTCGGAAACGGATTCCTCGGAGGAGGAACTTTCGGAAGCGGGTTCAGATTCGGAGCTGCTGGAAGAACTGGATTCAGCCGCGGAAGAGGAACTGGAACTGGATTCGACAGGTTTTTCCTCAACGGTTACGTCATAGGTAGCGGTGAATTCGTTGCCGTTCTGGGTGTATTTAACAGTGACGGTATGGGTTCCGACGGTATTGAGATTATCGACCTCCGCGGTAAAGCCGGTGGTGATATCCTCGGCGTTTCCGTTGCCTTTATGAAGGCGGACGGTCATGCCGGTGGTATCAAGGCTTTCGCCGACGTAATAGGTCAGCTTGGTGGGTTTTTGATAAATTTCGATTCTGGTTACATCGTTGGGGTTGGCGTATTTAAAAGTTACGCGGAAATGGCTTTCGAACAGCGCAAGGTTTCCTTCCTGGTCACAGGGAGCTTTGAGGAAAACCTTGACGTTCTGCGCTTCATCGGAAGTAAATACGGCGGGTTCGACCCAGACAAGGTCGGTAACGTCGATTTCCGAAGGCATATAAAGGTCGGTCTTGGCGTCATAAGTATAAACGGTTGCGACAACCTTCATACCCGTAAGGTCAACGGTATCGCCGAGGTAATAGACGGTTTTATCGGGCCATTTTTCAACGAAAATGGAGTCAACAAAATCGTAGGGGGCTTTTTCACCGACGGTAATGGTGTAATCAACCTTGCTGACGAGGGTTCCGTCCTCTTTTTTATAGTTTATGGAAAAATTATAAGTGCCGGCTTTGGTAGGGGTGCCGGAAAGGGTCATTTTGAAAACGTAGTCGCCATAGGTGTTTTTGTAAGCCCAGGTTCCGGAAAGCTTGAGGCCTTCGGGAATATCGCCGCTTTTGGTAAAAGTTTTCGCGCCGAGAACAGTATCGATAACGGTTTCAAATTTCTGATTAACATATGCGCCCTTGATTACTTCGGCAGCACCGAAAGCCTGTACCGGAAGAATCAGCACGACCATCATGATCGCAAGCAAAGCGCTGAAAATTCTTTTTTTCATTAATTGTCCTCCTTAACTTTGAAAGGCATAATTTTATACGTTACTATTTTACGACAAATCACAAAATACTGCAAGGGATTTTTGCCAATAATCGGGGCATATTCTGTCTATTTTGGAATATTTAAGGTAAATTTTTTGTTAACAAAGAAAAAAGAACTGATTTTTACAATATCCGACAGCATATTGCAAAAATCAAATAAATGTGATATATTGAATCCAAACTGAAAGGAGGCGGGAATATGAAAAAATTCCTGAAAATAGCGGCTGCTGCATTGGCTTTGCTTATTATCACGGGCTGCAGCGGAGCATATTCCGCAAAGAACGCGAAAGAACTTGTAAAATGGAATCTGGATTCCATTTATCTGGGCGTACATGACCCGGAATATATTGTAAGCACCGGTTCAACTGCTGCGGAGCTTGCTGCCGGATACGAGGACGGAATCGTTTTCGAAGTCGAATATTTTGCAGGCTATGCGGGAATCGAATACCTCACCGATGATATAAAGGAAGAACTGATCGAAATTTACAAAGAAATTTACACCCATTCTTCCTATGAAGTCGGCGAATCGGTCAGAACCGATGAGGATACCTATACCGTTTCCGTAACGGTCTATCCGATTGACGTAATAGAGCTTCTGCTCGAGGATTATGAAAACTATCTTGATGATTTTTACGAAAAATACGCCCTTGCGGATGTCGAAGCTATGACCGAGGAGGAATATGCCGAATATGACCATGAATGGGCTCTTGGCATGGTTGCGGCGCTTCGGGCGCAGCTCCCGAAAATCGGTAATCTTTCCGGGGAAACCCTTTCAATGAGGGTCGAACTCAGCGATGACGGATACTGGGCAATAAATGAAGAGGATTTTATGGAAGTTGACTGGGTTATAATCAGCTATCCGTAATGATGCTCAATATAAAAAGGTCGTGCTCAAAATGAGCACGACCTTTTTTGATGGATTTTTATTTTGCGAGTTCACGAAGGCAATGTTCGCAGATGTTTTTGCCCTTGAATTCGGTGACTCCGTCGGCGCTCCCGCAAAAGATGCAGGCGGGTTCATATTTTTTAAGCATAATGGCGTTTTCGTCAACGTATATTTCAAGAGCATCCTTTTCTTCGATGTTTAGGGTCCTGCGTAGTTCAATGGGAAGAACGATTCTTCCAAGTTCGTCGACTTTACGGACAATTCCTGTTGATTTCATTTTACATTCCTCCCAATATTTTACAATTCTGTAATTTTAATATACATTAACAGACATTTTTTGTCAAGAGAAAATTTGTTTCTTTAAGAAACTTAATAATTTCTTAAAATTCGACGTTCCGAAAAGGCGGTGGAGAAAATGGGGAAATTCTTTTTTATTGCGGCGGCTGTATCCCTTGTTTTCGGGGTGATGAGCGGAAACGGAGCCGGGGTTTCAGCGGCGGTGCTCGAAGAATCGGGTCATGCGGCGGAACTTTCCATAAAGCTTTTGGGCTCGCTTTGTTTTTGGAGCGGAATGATGGAGGTGGCGGGCCGCAGCGGCCTTGTAAAGGCACTTTGCGGGATTTTGAGGCCGATTCTCGGGCTCGTTTTTCCGCGGCTCAGAAGCGAAACCAAAGCCCTCGGAGCTATATCGATGAACGTTGCGGCGAACCTTCTTGGGCTCGGTAACGCGGCAACGCCCCTTGGAATATCTGCCATGAAGGAACTGCATGGGATATCCGGTTATTCTTCCTCCGCGACGGAGGAAATGGTTTGTTTTGTGGTGATGAATACCGCTTCGCTTCAGCTTTTGCCGACGACAGTCGCGACCCTTCGGCTCGAAGCCGGTTCAGAAGCTCCGCTGGATATCCTTCCGGCGGTATGGTTCGTAAGCGCCGTTTCCCTTTTTCTCGGAATCGGGGCGGCAAAGCTCACCTTCCCGAAAGGAAAAAGGAGATGACCGCGGATATAATAGTTCCAGCGGTTGTCGTATTCATAACAGGTTATGCGCTGGTAAAAAAGACGGATATCTTTGCCGCTTTCACGGAAGGAGCGAAGGAAGGTCTGCGCTCCGCGGCGGCGATTCTTCCGGCGCTTTGCTTTTTGATGACCGCCATAGGAATGATAAGACAGAGCGGCGCCCTTGATATGCTGACGGAGATTATAACGCCCATCGCCGAAAAGATAGGGTTCCCGCCGGAAGTCATTCCCCTTGCGGTGATGCGTCCTTTTTCCGGTTCCGGCGCGCTCGGTTATTATGAGGAGCTTTGCGAAAGCCTTGAAAGCGGTTCTTTTGCGGAAAGGGTGGCTTCCGTGCTTATGGGCGGGAGCGAAACGACCTTTTATACCGTTGCGGTCTATTACGGTGCCGTTGGAATAAAAAACGGCAGGAACACTGTTCCTGCCGCGCTGTTTGCGGATATTGCCGCCGCCGTATTGAGCGTTCTGGCGGTAAATATATTTATGGGTCGGGGGTAGCTTCCGGTTCGGTTTCCGGTTCAAAGGATTCTTCCGGAATGGAAATTTCCGGCGCTTGTGCAAGGAAACGCTCGTACCTTTCCATAAGGTACCTTGAGAAAATGGCGTTCGAAAGGAAATAATAGGGGACGCTCCAGAGCATGGGAAGAATCAGTATCGAAGGAATGATCCAGCCGAGGAAGGAAAGCCTGAAGCTGATTATGCGGGTATTCATGCCTTTTGTGGCCTTTGCCGAGAGGACAAAGGATTTATTGAATCCGTTTCCTTCGGCAAAATAGAAGGGCGCAAGGCTCCAGCGTTGGATGAATATGAGCCAAAGTCCGGCGCAGAGTATCATAATTGCGATGGCGATGCAGCAGGCGGCGATTTTGAGTATTTCAACGGTGCGGCCTGCGGGATTGATGAAGTTTTCAGCAACATAAAGGAAAGAAGCGCCGGGAGCCATAGCGATGATAAAGGTGAAAAGATATCTTATAACGCAGGAAACGGAAAAAGCCGCCGAAGCGAAGAATCTTTTCACGGAGGAAAACATATCAAAAAGAACGGATATGCTTTCGTCCTTTCCTTCAGCAAAGGCGAGATAGAGCTTTGTATATCCGAGGTAAAGCGCCGGCATCACGAGAAGATAGACGACGGCTGAACCGGCGGTTACGGCAAGCGCCTCTGCGGAGTTTTCCGCAAGGCCGTAAAAATCGGAATAAAGGCTTTCTGTGCCGCAAAACACAAGGAGCAGAACCGTTTCCGCAAGGTTTATGGCAAGATAGGCGAGGAGCACTATCATAACGGCGGCAATGGCTCTTCCGCCGAAGGAGCGCATTGCGCTGCGGGAGTCCTTTTTAATTATTCGAAAAAGTTCCATTCGCGGTCCTCCTCCGAAAGCAGGGGTTCGTCATCTTCGGTGTAATTTTCAAAGGGAAGTGTGGAAATTACCTCGAAGCACTGGTCGTGCATCCACATCGAAACGGAGGTGCTCAGAGTATAGCCGCAGCCGCTGTTCGATGCCCAATAGCGCATTTCCTGACGGGGATAGCCGCACATGGCGCAAAGTCCCATAATGACGGTTCCGTGGGTGACGACGGCGGTTTCGATGAGGTGGTTTTTGGACATATCGTGGATAATGTCGTCAAAGGCACAGGCGATGCGGTTCCCGAATTCTTCGGATTTTTCGCCGTTGGGCGGGGGGCATTTCCCTTCGACCCAGCCGATGAAGGCAGGATTTTCCATAAGTTCGGTTATGGGCTTTCCGTCGAAATCTCCGAGGTCACATTCGGAAAGCTCGTCCATGATCTCAAAATCGGTTTCGGGAAAAAGGATATCCGCAGTTTGCCTGCAGCGAAGAGAGGGGCTGCAATATACCTTTTCGGCGTATGGATACTGATAGCTGTCCATGAGCTCCCGAAGCTCCTGGGCGCCTTCCGGGGTGAGGGCAGGGTCGCTCCTTTGACCGAGGCAGATCTTTTTTTCGGGGTCTTCCGCCATTCCGTGGCGGATAAGATGGATTCGATAAGTTACCATATTTCCTCCTAAAAACACTTTACAAATTGTATGAACGGGTTTATAATATACAAACAGTTATCGAAAAAAGGTGGATTTTGTAATATGAAATCGGATTTTCCGCGAGTTTTGTCGCTTTTGAGAAAAGAAAAAGGCATCAGCCAAAAAGATGCCGCAAAGGAACTCGGCGTTTCCCAGGCTTTGCTTTCCCATTATGAAAAGGGAATCCGCGAATGCGGACTTGATTTTCTTATCCGAGCGGCGGATTTTTACGGTGTTTCCGCCGATTATCTGCTCGGAAGAAGCGCCGACCCGGACGGCATGACCCTCACCGTTGAGGATATTCCGGAGCCGGATGCCGCCGGAAAGGAAAACACAATTTCCGGAGCGGGCGTTCTTCCCATCATCAACAAAAAGCTCATTGCCAATTCCCTCAACGTGCTTTTCGACCTTCTCGCAAAAAGCGGCAGCAAGGAACTGACGAAACAGGTTTCGGGCTACCTTATGGCGGCGGTTTACCGTATGTTCAGAATTATATACTCTTTCAGCCCGAAAAACAATATGAATACTTTCAGCGTTTCCAATTCCTGCGCCCTCGAAAGTGCCGATGCATATATGAAAACCTGTGAAGCAAGGGCAAAAAAACTCGAAGGCGATGATTCCATCAAAACGGATAATATTTCTGTTTCATCCGAAAGCCTTTCAAGAAGCTATCCTCTCTTCGCATCGAGCCTTTTCAGCCTTATCAAAAACTGCGAGGACAGCATGGATAAATAACAAATATATTTTACCATGTATCGAAGGTAAATTAAACCCGAATATTGTAAAATTTTAAAAAATCCGAGGTGTATCATATCACCCCGGATTTTTGTTTTGAAAAGAAAAAATTATTGTTTGCCGCAGCTGCGACATTTTCAACAGTTTGCATTTTCAGTAAATATTTTTTTATTCTCGACCCGGATTATAAGGTCGGCGATTTCCGCCGCAGCGGGGCGATGGGTAACGGCAATGCAGGTGCGTCCGGGAAGAGCCCGGAGCCTTTCAAGAACCGTCCGCTCTGTTTCGGAATCAAGCGCGGAGGTACATTCATCAAGGAGCAGGACCGGAGCGCCCGAAAGAACCGCCCTTGCGATGGCAAGGCGCTGTGCCTGTCCTTCGGAAAGCCCTGCGCCGCTTTCGCCGAGGACCGTATCAAGCCCGTCCGGAAGGGAAGAAAGGAATTCATCCATGGCGCTTGCCCGGACGGCAAGTGCTATTTCCTCCTCGGTCGCCTTTGGATTTGTGATAATGAGATTATCCCGAAGGCTGCCGCTCAGAAGGAGGTTACCTTGGGGAACATATGCGAAAAGCTTTCGCGTTTTTCTGCCGATGGTGAGTTTTTCGCTTCCTTTGCTGAAGAAAAGCTCGCCTTCTTCCGGGCAGAAAATTCCGAGGAGAAGTTTGAGAAGGGTACTTTTGCCAATGCCGGAAGCGCCGGTTATAACGGCAAAGCTGTTTTTTGGGAGAACGAAGGAAGCGTTTTCAAAAACAGCCTCCCGGTCATAGGAAAAGCAGAGCTTTTCGGCGGAAATGCCGTCGATATCGGAATAGATATCATCCGGGGATTCGGAAAAGGGCTCCTGCTCTCTTTCAATGGAATCAATTTCCATAAGGCGTTCCGCCGCCGCGGTCATGGCTATATACTGGGGAATCACGCCGGAAAGCCCGACAAAGGGAGTCTGGAGCTGGCTCACAAGCTGGGTTATGGCGGTGAGTGAACCGAAGGTCATGGTTCCGCCGAGGATGCCGAAGGAACACCATACCAGCGCCCCGAAGCCAGCCGCGTAGGAAAGAACGCTTATGCCGCTATTGGCAAAGAGCGAAAGATTTTTGCGCTTGCGCTGGAGCGAAAAACGCTCATCGAGAAGAATGCCGGTGCGGCTTTCGATTTCCCCGGAAACGTCCATGGACTGCACCATCAGGAGCTTTTCGACGGATTCCTGAATGATAGCGGAAACCTTGCCGTCCGCTTCGCTGACTTTTTTATGCAGCGCCTTCAGCGGCTTTCTTATGACTGCGGTAAGAAGGATCACGACCGCGCCGCCGCAAAGGATTATCCCGCCGAAAAGCGATTCGAGGGAAATGAGCACCGCCGCCGCGGAAACGAGCTTTGTGAGCATCGCCGCAAGATTTGGGAAAACCGAAAGCAGACCTTCGTCAATGGTGCGGACGTCGTTATTGAGGCGGTTCAAAAGCTCCGCGCTGTGGAATTCGGAAACTTTGGGGTAATCCCCATGAAGGAGCTTATTGAAAAGCCCGGTTTTCCAATCCCTATCAAGAACGCAAAAGAGCCTGTCGTGCAGGTGGCGGTAGAGGGTGAGGCAAAAAAGCGTGCCGAGGATTATTCCGCCCTGAATGAAACAGGCGCGGATAAATTCCCCGCGCATTCCGGAAGCCGCCGCGTCAATGACGTTCTTTGTGCCGAGGGCAAAAAGAACTCCGAAAACCGCCTGGCCGATATGGGCGAGGGTCATTATCAAAAT
>CAZOOL010000016.1:0-10133 GCA_964581405.1 uncultured Oscillospiraceae bacterium
GGAAGCCATTCGGGAACGTCAACTGCGATGCCGCGTTTTTCATAAGCTGCGGAACCGGCGGGGAAGGTGCCGTCCTCGCGTCCGGAGAATACGGAAACGGGGAGTTTATCACCTTTCTGTGCCGCGACGGGAACGAGAATGCTGTTGATGAAATCGACGATTTCCTTATCTTCGCCGGTTGCGACGGGAGTGGGGATGGCGCCTTCGGCTTTTGCCCATTCGTCTGCGGGATAATCAACCTTGGTGAAGCTGGTCATGCCGCGCTCGATAGCTTTATAGTTCATTTCGACAACTGCATCGCCTTTTTTGCCGTAGCTTGCGAATGCGGCTTCTTTCATGAATTTCTCAGCTTCATCTGCGGGAATGATCTCGGTGATTTTGAAGAAAGCGGACTGGAGAATGGTGTTGATTCTTCCGTTAAGGCCGATTTCTTTTGCTATGGAGATACCGTCGATGGTGTAAAGCTCGATTTCATTTTCTGCGATGAAGCGTTTTACGTCACCGGGAAGGCGTTTTCCGAGTTCATCAACGTCCCAGGCGCAGTTGAGAAGGAACTTGCCGCCTTTTTTGAGAACTGCGGTCATGTCGTACTTGTCAACGTAGGAAGGGTTATGGCAGGCGACAAAGTCGGCTTTGTTGATGTAATAAGTGGATTTGATGGGGGATTTTCCGAAACGGAGGTGGGAAATAGTTACGCCGCCGGATTTTTTGGAGTCGTATGCGAAATATCCCTGTGCGTAAAGATCGGTATGGTCGCCGATGATTTTGATGGAGTTTTTATTTGCGCCAACGGTACCGTCGGAACCGAGTCCCCAGAACATACAGCTCATGTTGCCTGCGGGAGTGGTATCCGGATTTTCTTTGATTTCAAGGGAAAGATTGGTGACATCGTCCTCGATACCGAGGGTAAAGGTATGTTTGCCGTTTGCTTCTGCATTGCGGTAAACGGCAATGATCTGTGCAGGGGTGGTATCCTTGCTGCCGAGACCATAGCGTCCGCCGAGGAGCTCAACGTTCTCGAACTGGCTTCCGCGGACCGCGGCTGCAACATCGAGGTAAAGAGGTTCGCCGATGGAGCCGGGTTCTTTGGTTCTGTCAAGAACGGTGATGGTTTTTGCGGTTGCGGGGATCGCTTCAATGAAATGGCATTTGCTGAAAGGTCTGTAGAGGCGGACTTTTACAAGACCGTATTTGCCGCCGTTTGCGTTGAGGTAATCAATGGTTTCTTCGATGGTATCGCATACGGAACCCATTGCGATGATGACGTGTTCGGCATCGGGAGCACCGTAATAGTTGAAGAGTTTATAATCGGTGCCGATTTCGGCATTGACTTTGTTCATATATTCTTCAACAACCGCGGGAAGAGCGTCATAGAATTTGTTTGCGGCCTCTCTTGCCTGGAAGAAGATATCGGGGTTCTGCGCGGTGCCGCGGGTTACGGGGTGATTGGGGTTAAGAGCGTTTTCACGGAATTTTTCAATTGCGTCGAAATCAGCGAGCTTTGCAAGCTGGTCATAATCCCAAACTTCGATTTTCTGAACTTCGTGGGAGGTTCTGAAACCGTCGAAGAAATGTACGAAAGGAACGCGGCCTTTGATTGCGGAAAGGTGTGCAACGGGGCCGAGATCCATGACCTCCTGGGGGTTGCCTGCGCAAAGCATTGCAAAACCGGTCTGACGGCAGGCATAAACGTCGGAATGATCGCCGAAGATGCTCAGTGCATGAGAAGCAAGAGCCCTTGCGGAAACGTTGATAACGCCGGGAAGAAGCTCGCCTGCTATTTTATACATATTCGGGATCATGAGAAGAAGACCCTGGGAAGCGGTGAAGGTGGTGGTGAGGGCACCGGCTGCGAGGGAACCGTGGACGGAACCTGCGGCGCCTGCTTCGGACTGCATTTCGGTAACCTGTACCTTATTTCCGAAAATATTGGTTTTTCCGCTTGCGGCCCATTTGTCAGCAAGCTCTGCCATTACGGAAGAAGGGGTAATGGGGTAAATTGCTGCAACATCGGTGTAAGCATAAGAAACATGTGCGGCAGCGGTATTGCCGTCCATGGTTTTTTTAGAACGTGCCAATGTTTTTTCAACTCCTTTTAATAAACATAATAGAACATCATAATATTATCATGTATTTGCCGTTCTTTCAAATGTTTTTTATAAACTTATTTAAAATCACAAAAATATTTACAAATATACCGAAAATTTAATCCGCAAGCATAAAAAACGGCGAAGGAAAAACTTTGGATTTGGTTGATTTGACGTTATTCGGAACAGGCATTAAGTTTTCGGAAAATATTGAAATATATGCATTTTAGTAGTATAATAAACTAGTATAATTATATTAATAACAGGAGGCGAAAATATGGCTTCTCAGTTCAGCGTCAAGCTCACGAGAATCATCAAGGAATTCAACCTTGAAAAAGTCTGGGCACCGGATGATATAAGCGATATCAAAATCAGCACAAACGAAGTAAACCGCCCGGGACTTCAGCTCGCGGGTTTTTATGACCTTTTCGATCCATCAAGAATTCAGATCATCGGAAAGACGGAATACAGCTATCTTAACAGCCTTGGCGGAAAAGTATATGAAGCGGTGGAAACCTTCTTTTCAAAAAAACCGCTTGTTGTAATTATGACATGGGATCTCCATGTCGGAAGAAAGGTAATCGAGCTTGCCCAAAAATATAACGTTCCCATATATAAGACTTCTGAAATGACTTCCGCGTTTGTCGCGGGACTTACCCA
This sequence comes from uncultured Oscillospiraceae bacterium, assembly GCA_964581405.1. Lineage (GTDB taxonomy): Bacteria > Bacillota > Clostridia > Oscillospirales > Ruminococcaceae > UMGS1668. Next base: position 2,748 of record CAZOOL010000016.1, read on the forward strand.
GACCCTCAGCATAACCCTTGCGAAGCGCATCACGAGGCACGGCGTTTTTGTCGAGGTTTACGGCGAAGGCGTTCTTCTCTACGGCGACAGCGGGGTCGGTAAAAGCGAAGTAGCGATGGAGCTTATCAAGCGCGGACACCGCCTTATTGCGGACGACGCCGTTGAAATGCGCCGCATTTCAAACAGAAGCCTTGTTGGAACCTCTCCGGAAAATATACGGCATTTTATGGAGCTGCGCGGAGTCGGAATTATTAACGCGAGGAACCTTTTCGGTATGGGCGCGGTAAAAAAGAGCGCGAAGCTCGATATGGTAATCAACCTCGAACCTTGGGATAATGATAAGGTTTATGACCGTATGGGCGCGGAGGACGTATATACCAAAATCCTCGACGTTGACGTTCCGCTTTACACCATTCCGGTTCAGCCGGGACGCAATATTGCCGTTATTGTCGAGGTTGCGGCCATGAACAACCGCCAGAAACGCATGGGCAACAACGCCGCGCTTGAGCTTATGGAACGCATCAGCATGCCTTCATGGGAAGATGACGATGACCTTGGCGAATGGGATTCCTATTTCGGGCTCGATGAATAAGGAGGGGAAACTTTTGAATAAAGAAATGTTTTACAGATTTGCCGAAAAGAACGGCATAGGATATCTTGAAAACGAAAGTCTTTCAAAGCACACCTCTTTCAAAATAGGCGGTCCTGCAGAGATTTTTGCGAAGCCTAAAAACTCGGAACAGGTTTCCGCGATAATTGCTTTTTGCAATGAAAACAGCGTTCCGCTGTTTCCTCTCGGAAAAGGCTCCAACGTGCTGATTTCCGATAACGGAATTCCCGGAATAGTTATGCATTTCGGGAGCGGATTCGGGAAAATAAGCCTTCTTGATGATGAAACGATATACTGCGAAGCGGGAACAAGCCTTGCGGCGCTTTGTAATTTTGCCCTTGAAAACGAACTGGAGGGGCTTGAATTTGCCTATGGAATACCCGGTTCCGTCGGCGGAGCGGTATTTATGAATGCCGGAGCATACGGCGGCGAGATCAAGGACGTTATCCTTTATGCCGATCACGTTGACAAAAACGGAAAAGCCGGAAGATTTACCGGCGATGAGCTTGAGATGTCCTACCGCCACAGCGCATACAGCGCAAAGGAATATTATATAACCGGTGCGGCTTTCAGGCTTCATAAGGGTAATAAAGACGAAATAAAAGCGAAGATGGATGACCTTATAGGCCGCCGTTTTGATAAACAGCCCATGGATAAGCCTTCCGCCGGAAGCACCTTCAAAAGACCGGAGGGAGCTTTTGCCTCCGCGCTTATTGACCAGTGCGGACTCAAGGGCTACCGCGTCGGCGGAGCGGAAGTAAGCACAAAGCACGCCGGATTCGTTGTGAATATCGGCGGTGCGACCTGCAATGATGTACTCGAACTTATTAAAGACGTGCAGGAAAAGGTAAAAAACGATACCGGATTTTCCCTTGAGCCGGAAGTTGAAATTCTTGGATAATATAAAAAACGGAAGGGCGGAAAAAAGAAATGTCCTTTGCGACCAACCTTAAAGACGAGCTTTGTAAAGACGTTCCGGAGCAGGAGAGTGCGCTCCATGCGCTTTTATACGGCTTCCTGCTTTTTTCACATAAATTCGGTGCCGAAGAGATCAGCTTTTCGGTGGTACATGAACCGACGGCAAGGCTTTTTGCCGAAGCGCTTGCTACCCATTGCGGAATTTCCGCAAAAATCATTTTCCACGAAAGGGCGAGGGGAACTCTCTATAAAGTCAGCGTAGAAAAGGCTTCCGAACGGAGAAAAGTTCTTGAAACTTTCTATCACGCGCCGAAAGAGCCGACTCTTCGCATCAACAGAGCTAATATCGAAAATGAAGAGGACGTAAAATATTTCCTTCGTGGCGCATATCTCGTTTGCGGAAGCCTTACCGACCCGAACAAGGAATATCACCTTGAATTCGACGTCAGCTTTATGAACCTTTGCCGGGATCTTTCGACCCTTATCGGCGAGGTGCTTTCACAGCCTAAAAGCACAGTCCGCCGGGGATCTTACATAGTTTATTATAAAGAGAGCGAAAACATCGAGGATATCATAACCTATATGGGCGCGATGCTTTCTTCCCTCGAAATGATGAATATCAAAATAGAAAAGGATATCAAGAACCGTGTTAACCGCCAGATGAACTGCGAAAACGCAAATATGGATAAAACGCTCAATGCTTCCATGCAGCAGGTGATGGATATCAACTATATTTTTGAGAAAAAGGACAGGAGTTTTCTTCCGGAGGAGCTGCGCCAGGTTGCGGAACTCCGCCTTGAAAATCCGGAAATGTCCCTCCGCGAGCTCTGCGAATCTGTCGAGCCGCCGCTTTCCCGTTCAGGGGTGAACCACAGGCTCAAAAAAATAAGCGAAATCGCCAATAATCTCAGAAACGGAAAAATTGAGTGAAATGGAACTGATGTACACAAAAAAGGAAATAATCAGGCAGATGTTCAAAATCGGGATACCGGTTGCTCTGCAAAATTTTGTTTCGGTTCTTGTGAACATGCTTGATACCATAATGATAGGCTCCGTAGGCGAAGCCCAGCTCGGAGCCATCAACCAGGTGAATTCCCTTTACGTTTTTTATAATATGTTCGTTTGGGGGATAAGCATGGGAACGGTCGTTATAACGACCCGCTATTGGGGAATGAAAAAAATCGACCCGATACGGGATATGATCGGCCTTGCCATGAGGATAAACATAATTGCGGGACTTTTGCTTTCGGCGGTTACGCTCACCGTTCCGGAGCTTGTTATGAGGATATTTGCAAAGGACCCCGAGGTTATAGCCTACGGCGTCGAATATCTCGGAATAATGGGCTGGGTCTATGCTCTGCCGGCTGTTGCGACGACATTCCTCTGCAACCTTCGCGCGATACATGACGTCAAAGTTTCCGTAGGGGTATATACATGCTCCTGTCTTACAAACCTCGTGCTCAACTGGGTGCTCATTTACGGAAATCTCGGCGCGCCGAGGCTCGAGGTGCGTGGCGCGGCAATAGCCACAGCCATCAGCAAAAGCCTTGAGTTTGTGCTCGTGCTCATCTACATGTATAAATTTGAGCACCGGATCAACTTCCGTTTCCGCTATATATTTGCTAAAGCGAAAAAATATATTCCGTCATTTGCAAAATTCGGAATTCCGGTTTTCTTCAGCGAATTCATATGGGGCTTCGGAATGGCGATACAGTCCGCGACCCTTGGACAATATAGTAAGGAATTCCTTGCGGCATACAGCCTTGTTATGGTCGTTCTCGATCTTTCGACCGTCGCCATGTGCGGATTTTCCAATGCTTCGCTCATACTTCTCGGCAATATGATCGGTGCGGGAAAAGATGATGAAGCAAAAAAATGGAGCAGATTCTTCCTTTTCGGCGGAATCGGCGTCGGTATTTTCATGGCGGGAATAGTATTTGTTCTTCGACCTTTTGCACCGAACTTTATAGAATGTACCGAAGAAACCGCAAACTATATAAAACAGATGCTCATTGTCTGCGCCTATGTTGATATAAGCTACGGCATGAGCTGGAACCTCGGGGCAGGGGTTCTCCGCGCCGGCGGCGATACCGGCTACATTGCGAAAATCGACGTTGTCATGACGATCATCATGAAGGGCATAGTCGGCACTTTCTGCGGGCTCGTTTTGGAGCTTGAACCGGTGCTCGTCATGTTCATAGTCTGCAGTGATGAGTTTATAAAAGCAATAATCTATCTTGTGAAATATCTTAAAGGCGACTGGCTCCGCCACGGAATGACCGTGCAAAGCGAAGAGCCGGAGCTTGCTTGAAACCCAAGGAGGAAAATATGAGCTTCGCACATCTTCATCTCCATACTGAATACAGCCTGCTCGACGGTGCCTGCAGAATAAAAAAGCTTATTCCGCGCATCAAGGAACTGGGTCAGACCGCTGTTGCCATAACAGACCACGGTGCAATGTATGGCGTTATTGATTTTTACCGCGAAGCAAACAAATACGGAATAAAGCCGGTAATCGGATGCGAGGTTTACGTTGCGAACCGTTCCCGTTTCAGCAAGGAACATATGATGGACTGGAGCTATCATCTCGTTCTTCTTTGCGAAAACAATACTGGCTATAAAAATCTGATCAAGCTTGTTTCTGCCGGATTCACCGAAGGATTTTATAAGAAACCGAGGGTCGATAAGGAGCTTCTCCGCAAGCATCATGAGGGCATAATCGCTCTTTCGGCCTGCCTTGCGGGCGAAATTCCGCGCAATCTTACGCAGAACGATTATGAAGCGGCAAAAAAAGCAGCTTTGGAATACCGCGATATTTTCGGTGAAAATAACTATTTTATCGAAATACAGGATCACGGCTATGCAGACCAGAAGCGTATTCTGCCGAATCTTATAAAGCTTTCCAAAGAAACGGGGATCCCTCTTGTTGCGACCAACGACTGCCACTATATAAACAAGGACGATGCGAAAATGCAGAACGTTCTTGTATGCATCGGTACGAACCATGTCGTCGGAGAAGATAACGACATGGCTTTTGAAACAGATGAATTTTACGTAAAATCCGAGGAGGAGATGCGTGAGATATTCTCTTATGTTCCGGAAGCTGTTGACAATACCCAGAAAATTGCCGACCGCTGCAATATGACCTTTGAATTCGGGCACACGAAGCTTCCGGCTTTTGAGGTTCCGGACGGAAGGGATAACGTTGAATATTTTGAAAGTATGTGCAGGGAAGGGCTTTATCGCCGCTACGGTGAAAACCCGGATCAGGAGCTTTGGGACAGGCTGAATTATGAGCTCGGAGTTATCGAACGCATGGGCTACGTTAACTATTATCTTATAGTCCATGATTTTATCAATTACGCAAAAAGCGTTGGTATTCCGGTCGGTCCCGGAAGGGGTTCCGGCGCGGGAAGCATCTGCGCCTACTGCGTAGGAATCACCGATATTGATCCGATAAAATATCATCTTCTTTTCGAGAGATTCCTTAACCCGGAACGCGTTTCTATGCCGGACTTTGATATAGACTTCTGTTATGAACGCAGACAGGAGGTAATCGAATACGTCAACCGCAAATACGGCGAGGATCACGTTGCACAGATAATCACCTTCGGAACCCTTGCCGCGAGGGCGGCAATACGCGACGTCGGGCGAGCGCTCGGTATGCCTTATCAGGACGTTGACAAAGTTGCAAAGCTCGTTCCGACGGATCTTCATATGACCATAGAAAAAGCGCTGAATATTTCTCCGGAACTCAAAGCGCTTTATGATACCGACCCGAAAATTTATGAGCTTATTGATACGGCGCAGAGGGTCGAGGGTATGCCGCGCCATTCTTCCGTCCATGCGGCGGGAGTCGTTATAGCGCCGGAGCCCGTAACTGAATTCGTTCCCGTCGCAAAACCGGATGAATCCGTCGTCACACAGTTTACTATGACAACTCTTGAGGAACTGGGACTTCTCAAGATGGACTTCCTCGGGCTTCGCAACCTTACCGCCATAAGCGACTGCGAAAAAGCGGTGCGAAAACGCATACCGGATTTTGATATATCAAAGGTGCCGGACGGCGACCCGGAGGTTTATGAAATGCTGACAAAAGGCGCCGCGCAGGGTGTTTTCCAGTTCGAGTCCGCGGGTATGAGAAGTGTGCTCATGGGTCTTGGTCCGAAATCCATAGAGGATCTGACGGCGGTTATTTCACTCTATCGCCCGGGTCCCATGGATTCCATTCCGAAATACCTTGAAAACAGCCATCATCCGGAGAAGGTAACGTATAAAACGCCGCTTTTGAAGCCGATATTGGACGTAACTTACGGCTGTATCGTGTATCAGGAGCAGGTTATGGAGATAGTCCGCAAGCTTGCGGGTTATTCCTATGGACGCGCAGACCTTGTGCGCCGTGCCATGAGCAAAAAAAAGCTTGACGTTATGGCGCAGGAAAGGGAATACTTCGTCCACGGAAAATTTGACGAAAACGGAAATCTTGAGCTTCCGGGCGCAGTCAGAAACGGCGTTCCGGAAAAAATCGCGAACGAGATTTTTGATGAAATGAGTTCCTTTGCTTCCTATGCATTCAACAAATCCCATGCGGCGGCATATGCAACGGTCGCTTACAGAACGGCTTATCTTAAATGCCACTTCCCGGGAGAATATATGGCGGCGCAGCTCAGTTCCGTTCTTGATAACACCGATAAAGTCATCGAATATATCGGCGAATGTCAGAAGATGGGGCTTAAAGTTCTCGGCCCGGACGTGAATAAATCCGAAAGCGGGTTTATTTGGGACGGGGAGGGAGTCCGCTTCGGACTTCTTGCTGTAAAAAACCTTGGCAGAGGTATTATCCGCGATATCATAACCGAAAGGAACATAAATGGCAAGTACAAAGGCTTTACAGACTTTTGCAAGCGTGCATATGGACGAGAACTTAACAAACGCACCCTTGAAAGCCTTATAAAATGCGGTGCTCTTGATTGCTTCAGCGTAAACCGCCGCCAGATGCTTTCCGGATATGAATCAATCCTTTCCTCCATTGACGCGGAGAAAAAAGCGAATATTTCCGGACAGATGAGCCTTTTCGGCGGATTTGAGGAGGAACATGACGAGGAGGATAATCTTCCGCGCCTTACGGAATATTCACTTCGCGAGCTGCTTAATATGGAAAAGGAGACCACGGGTCTTTATCTTTCCGGTCACCCGATGAATGAATATAATGATATAATCGAAAAAATCGGCGCAAACAGGGTGCTCGAAATTAAACAGATGAATACGGAGGAAACCGGAGAAAAACGGGTTCGTCTTTGCGGAATAGTCCTCAGCAAAAAGATGAAAACCACAAAGAACAACGACGTTATGGCGTTTGTCACTCTCGAGGACACCACCGGAAGCCTTGAGGCACTTGTTTTTCCGCGTATTTTGCAGGAAAACGGCGGCATCATCAACGTGAACGAAGCGGTAGTTGTTGAGGCGAGGGTTTCTTCAAGAGAGGACGAAGAAACAAAGCTCGTGGCGGAAAGGTTCCTTTCGGTCGAGGACGCACAGAGGATTCCGTTTGCGCCGGCGCAGAATTATCAGCGCAGATCCGTTCCGCAGCAAAAGTCAGCTCCGGTTTTACAGAATCAGGCGCAGGAACAGCCGAAGCCTTCCGCAAACAGCGGTCTTTTTATCCGCGTTCCGTCGGAAAATTCCGCGGAATACAAAAAAGCGATGGATTTTCTCGCTGTATTTGAGGGCCTGACTCCGCTCTATATCCATTTTGCGGATACGAAAAAGACCGTAAAAGCGCCGGCAAAGCTTTGGGTCGATACCGGCGTTGAAAACGGCTACGTTATAAAACGTCTTGGAAAAATCCTTGGCGAAGA
>CAZOOL010000016.1:10233-18063 GCA_964581405.1 uncultured Oscillospiraceae bacterium
CCGGCGTTGAAAACGGCTACGTTATAAAACGTCTTGGAAAAATCCTTGGCGAAGAAAACGTAAAGATGAAATAATTTCCGTTTCGGAATATTCTGTTGCCATAGGTGCCGATATTTCTTATACTTGTTATAATAATGGTTTTGAAGGAGGAAGGATATGAAAAGGCTGCTTTGCTTTTTGCTTTCGGCGGTTATGATTTTTTCCGCGGCGGGCTGTTCGGTGAACGGCGAATCGGAGATAATCGATAACAGCGCCGTTCTTGGTTCCGTTTCGGAAGAATCAAGTTCAGAAGGAATAGAAATAAGCGAGATAAGCGGGGAATCTTCCTCTTCGGCGGAATCTTCGGAAGAAAGCTCATCCGCGGAAGAAAGCAGTTATTCATCTTCTTCGGAAGCGGAAAGCAGTTCCTCATCATCTTCGGGCAAAAGCGAAAGTTCTTCTTCAAAAGCGTCTTCCTCCGAATCTTCGAAGGATTCTTCTTCCGAAAGTTCCTCGGTTTCGGAAAGTTCAGGTTCAGCTTCAAGCGAACAGGTGACCAATACCGCGCCCATAGGAGAAACAAAGGCAGTATGGATATCCTATCTTGAATACCAGTCCATTTTGCAGGGCAAAACCAAAAGCCAGTTTACAAGCAATATAAAAGCGATGTTTGCGAACCTCGCGGCGGACGGTTTCAATACGGTTTATGTCCATGCCCGCTCCCACAGCGATGCAATTTATGATTCGGATATTTATCCGTGGTCTGTATATTGCACCGGAACGGAAGGAAAGGACCCGGGATTTGACCCGCTTGAAATTATGGTGAACGAAGCCCATAACTGCGGGCTTCGCATTGAAGCATGGATCAATCCATACCGAATAAAAGGAAATTCCAATACATCGAAGATATCGGCGGACAGTCCGGCATATAAGTGGCTCGATACCGGAAAGGTGATCGTTCTTGATAACGGAATTTATTATAACCCGGCGGATAGGGAAGTTATCAGCCTTATAGTTTCCGGCGTTGAGGAAATAGTCCGGAACTATGATGTTGACGGGATACATTTTGACGATTATTTCTATCCGACTACGGCGGAATCCTTCGATAAAGCCTATTATAATGATTATAAAGCAAACGGCGGAACCCTCGGGCTTGCGGCCTGGAGAAGGCAGAACGTGAATACCCTTATAAAAGAGGTATATGCCGCCATCAAATCCATCGACAGCTCCTGTCGGTTCGGAATAAGCCCGGCGGGTAATATGGATCAGAACTACAACACCCTTTACTGTGACGTTTATACGTGGGTCACGAGCGCCGGATACGTCGATTATATCTGCCCGCAGATATATTTCGGCTTCAACAACAAAACAAGACCGTACCTTGACGTGCTTGCGGAATTCAGCAGTATGATAACGAGAAACGACATTGAGCTTATAGTCGGTCTTGCGGCGTATAAATGCGGTGCGGAGGATACATACGCCGGAACCACAGGCAAAACCGAATGGCAAAATTACAGCGATATCCTTGCAAGACAGGTTTCCGCCGCAAGGAATGAAAGCAAATACGGCGGATTTGCCCTTTATCGCTATGATTCGCTTTATAATCCGGCTTCGGCCGTAAAAAGCACCGTGAAAACGGAGCTTGATAACCTGAAAAAGATAATGTAAACCACGGGAAACAAGGATAATTAAGGACGGAAAAAACTTTATGAAAAAATTCTTTTTGAACAAAAAGCTGATGACATTCGTGCTGACTTTCAGCCTGATTCTCGTTATTGGCGGCATAGCGGTTTTTGCGGCTTTTCAAAGCGGACTTCCCGGGGTTGAAAAGATACTCGAAAACATTGATTTTCCCAAAAGCTCCGATTCCTCTTCGGCGGAGGAATTTTCAGCGGCGGATACATCGGAGCCTTCCGTAACGGACGTTGACCTGAACGGTGATATCAGCATCGCTCCGGTGGAGCCTGTCGTTCCGGATGAGGAACCGGCAATAGAAAACGTTGTCGAAGGGCCAATCGTTTACCGTGCGCCGGAGCGCATGATGGCCATAACCCTTGCGGCGGGAATTGATTACTGCACGGAAGAAAATATGAGCATCGAGGATATGCAGAAATCCATAGACAAAGCCCTCGAGGATGCAAAAGCGCTTTCTGCCAATACAGTTTTTCTCGAAACGACCTTCGGGGATAAGGTGCTTTATGCTTCCGCGGATATGCCCCAGGCTGAAGTGAGCATCGACTTGCTCGGATATGCCGCCGAAAAAGCAAAGAGCATGGAACTTTATGTTTACGTTGTGTTTGACGTGCTCAATGTGAGCACCGACGGCACGGTCGGGACTTCCGCGGTGCTCGACAGCAAGCAGCTTGCGGTAATAAGCGCAAATGCCGCCGCGATATGCCAATACGATATCGACGGAATCATGCTCGATACATATACCGTTGAATCCGACGGAGCAGCCTATTCCGAATATACGAAATACGGAAGCGGCATGGGATATGAAAACTATCTTCGTTCCAACGTCGAGGCGGCAGTTACCGCCGCCTATAATGCGGTAAAGAAGGAAGACCCCTCCATAGCCGTGGGACTCGCAGTTGACGCTGTTTGGGCAAACAGCGAAATCATTGAGGAGGGCAGCGCGACCTCCGCCGGATACCAGAGCTTTGTTGACGGATTCGCCAACACAAAAAAATTCGTTGAAGAGGGCCTCGCGGATTTCGTCGCAGTAAAAAGCGATTACGCCATCAGCAATAAAAATGCGAAATTTACCGATTATATGGCATGGTGGAACGAAGTCGTTCCGGAGGATACCCCTCTTTATATTTTCCAGTATGCGACAAAGGCCTGTTCCGATGAAAAAGGCTGGAGCGACCCTTCGGAGCTTTCCGACCAGGTCATAGCCGCCGAAAAGCTCAGCGGATTCAATGGAAGCGTATTCGATTCTCTTTCTGCGCTTTTGGATAACCCTAAACAGTCAACGGACGCCCTCGTTCAGTATCTTACCGAAAATATTGACCCGAGTTTTCTTCTTACCCAGCTCGAGCTTACGAGACCTTCCAAAAAGACCTATTCAACCTACGATACGGTCGTCGTATTTGCGGGTGCTTCCGACGTAAACTTTGACCTTATCATGAACGGCGAAAAGGTAAAGCGCGATTCCAACGGTGCTTTTATGCTTACGATAGAGCTTTCGCCGGGACTTAACACATTCACGTTTGTTCATAAGGAAAAGACCATCACTTATAATATCACCAGAAACGTAATGGTGCTTAAAGAGGTAACGCCCCTCGGCAACGTAACCGTTGGCGGCGGAATGAGCATAACCGTAACGGCTCTTGCCTATGAAGGTTCCGTTGTGACGGCGACCCTCGGTTCCACGACCATAACCCTTACCCAAAGCACGGAGGCGGACGATACCACCGAGGAGGAACAGGATTCGACCTACGTTGTCTATACAGGAATGCTTTCCGCGCCTGCTTCGGGTTCAACGGAACAGGGGATAGGCAATATCGTTATCAAAGGTACATGGGAAGGGACGACCGAAACGAAGGAAGCTGCATACGTCACGGTTTCCGCAAAGGCGAAAGCCGGCGGACTCGTTGAAGTTACTGCGAAAGCGGCCGAAACTTTCCCGACTGACGTACTCAACGACCTTTCCGCGTATGACTGCTATCCGCTTGCAAAAGGAACAAGGGACTATGTTGTCGGCGACGAGATAGTTTACGTTGAGGGAAGCAGCACCTTTACCTATTACAACCTCCAATCCGGACAGCGTGTATATACAAAGGACGTAAGCCCTGTTTCCGGTGAGCTCGGAGGAAACAAGATAACGAATATGACCGTTTCCGCAAACAGCCGCTATACGTATGTAACCTTTGAAATGGATCAGCAGGTGGCTTATGTTGCGAAATATTCCAGCACGGAATTCAGCATTGAATTCTATTATACGGACAGCGTTCCGGGAAATCTTACCCTCAATTGCACTCCGCTTTTCAGCAGCGCAAAATGGAACGGAAGCAAGCTCAGCCTTGCGCTGAGCACGAAATCCGGCTTCCTTGGCTATACGGCATATTATGAAAACGGAAACCTTGTGTTCCGGTTCAATAACCCCACCGGAACATACAGCCTTTCCGGTGTCCCGATAGTTGTTGACGTCGGACACAGTGCTCTCGGCGTCGGTGCTCTCGGATTCCTTTCGGATTACGGCGAATACGAGATAAACCTTGCTGTCGGAAAATACCTTAAAGAAGAACTCCAGAGCCGCGGAGCTACCGTTTATATGATGGATACGGTAAGCAGCAGACCCAGCCTTGCGGACAGGGTCGCCTATGCTTCGGGAAAAGACCCGCTCGTATTCGTAAGTGTGCACTGCAACTCCGCGACCTCCAGTTCGGGTTACGGTACGGAATGTTTCTATTTCACAAGATTTTCCCAGAATCTTGCGGCGTATTTCTCGAGCGAGGTTGCTTCTGCCCTCGGAACAAAGAACCGCGGAGAAATGATAGGCCGATACTACGTAACAAGGATTCAGGAATATCCTTCCGTGCTCGGCGAGCTTGGATTTGTAAGTAATGAATCCGATTATTACAAGCTCATCAAGAGCAGCTATCAAAGGGAGATCGCTGCCGGCATTGCCGATGCCATTTCCAGATATCTTTACGATGCAGGAAAGAACGGAACTTATAATTACGGAACACAGTCCACGAACGGCGAAAGCTATATTTCTTCCTCCTCCGGAAGTTCAGGTTCTTCGGAAAGCTCGGAATCTTCTTCCGATGGAAATATAGGTTTTGTCGGCGGATAAAAAATATAATCCACCCGTTTTGCGGGTGGATTTTCTGTAATGCTATTTATTGCGAGGTGATTTGGTGTATTCGGAGGATGAGCGCGAAAAATTGCTTGATTCCATTGCGGAATTCATAAAGAACAGCGGAAAATTCATATGCCTTCTGCAAATAGGTTCCGGCGCAGAGGGGTATCGGGATATTTATTCGGATATAGATCTCATGGCGGGCTGTGCCGAAGCGTTATCAGTAAAAACGGCAAACGACGGACTTGCGGAATTTTTTATTGAAAGCGGCGCGGTATATATTGATTACAGAAGATGGACGGATTCGGTTCTTGGAATATCCGCATATTTTGAGAATGGTTTGAGCGTTGATTTTTCCTTTATGCCTTTATCAGAGATGCCGATAAGGTCGAAGCATTGGAAGCTGCTCTGGTCGGAAAATGAAGAAATCAAGGCAGTACTTGAACGAAAAACAAAGGAACTCGATGAAAACGTATGTCCCGTAAATCAAAAATTCCATCACAGCTTCTTTTATGCGCTTCGCAGGGCAGAGACTGAAATACTGCGGGAAAACTATATCTGTGCGGATATGGCGATTGGAGAGGCAAGGCGGCTGCTCCTTATTGCAAAAGCCGCCACGGAAGGCAAAGAACTGCATCAGTTCAAGGCTTACAATACGCTGAGCGGCGATTTCCTCGAAAAGCTGAAGGATACTTATACAAGGGAGCTTGCGGCTTCGGAACTTATCGCGGCAAAGGATAAACTACTCTCATTATATATAAACGTAATTGAAAACAGCGGTTTTTGCGAAATTGACGATTCGCAGTTCAGAATAATAAATTGCTTTGAAAAATAACGGTAAAAAATGCCTTTGCGCGGAGCAAAGGCATTTTTTGTGCTCCTTTTTCATATTGATTTATGAAAAAGGAGGCGCAAATATATGGAGCGAAAAACAAAAAAGAAAAGATATATTTTATTGAAACTGCTTTTTGCCGCGGCTGTTTTTTGGGGGGCGGTCTATTACGCGTATTCGTTTCCGCGGACGATGGAATTGCTCGATAAAGCGGTGAACGGAATTGCGGGAACGGTTGGGATTGATGCAGAATTTGATGCTTTTTCGGATTTTTCGGACTTTTCGAAGAAAGCGGTAGAAAAGGCTTTTTATTTTGCGGAGGTAATAAAGGAGAATATAGAAGGGAACCTTCCGGAGGGGAAGAATCTTCCTTTTGCGGTGATAACCTGCGCGGCTGAATTTCCTTCGGAAGGGGAAACGGTCACTTCCGGCTTCGGCGAAAGAATAAGCCCGATTTCCGGGAAAAGTGAAATGCATACAGGAATTGATATTGCGGCGGCGTTCGGAAGCGACGTCAAAGCTGCCTGGCCTGGAAAAATCACGGAAACCGGTTTCGATGAGATATACGGGAATTATGTCATAATTGAACATTCGGAGGGTTTTTTTACTAAATACTGCCATCTTTCCGCCGTCAGCACTGAGAAAAACGCTTTTGTCAAATCAGGTGAAAAAATCGGAGAAGCCGGCAGCACAGGCCGGTCAACAGGAAGTCATCTTCATTTTGAAGTTTTGGTCGGCGGACGGAATATAGACCCGAAGGAGTGCCTCGAACTTTGATGGAGTTTACCGTGCTCAAAACAAAGCTGAAAATTTCGCCGCTTTTCTTTGCGGTGCTCACGGCATTTTTGCTGGCGGATAAAAGCGGCATCGCGGCCGAAGCACTGCTCTTTTCGGCTCTGCATGAGGCAGGGCATTTTTTGGCTTTGATATGCGTAAAATCGCGCCCGATTTCTATTGAACTGAGCCCCTTTGGAATACATATGAGCCTTCCGCAAAATTTGAGCATGGTTAAAAAGTGCTTCGTGCTCACGGCGGGATTTGCGGTTAATTTTATCCTTTTTGCCGTTATGCTTGTAATCGGCAGGGAAACGGCCGGTTACATAAATCTGCTGATCGGCATATTCACTGCGATGCCTTTGGCTTCCGCGGACGGAGGAACGGTTTTAAAAACGCTTCTTGATGAAATATTGCCGGAAAAATCAAATAAAATTTTTAAAATAATATCATTTTTCTTCATAGCCATAGTTTCCTGTTTTATCATTATTGCGTTTTTCTTGACCGGAAATTATTTCCTCTTTGTTGCTTTGATTTATATTGTGATTTGCGCTGTGAAATAAGCCGCCGGAGGGGCGGCTTTGTGTTTTTATTTCGTTTTAACGATTTTCCAATATGCGAAAACGTTCAGCAGATTTGTTATAAGAAAAATCATTCTTGAATAAATTTCAAGCGCATTTGCCGTATCAAGAACGGCGGAAATATCATTTATCGAAACCTTATAATCTGTGTAAACATTTGCGAGCCAGATTGAGGCAGCACAGCAAGCTTCGCTGAAAAGGAAAATCTGCATAGCCTTTTGAATGGAGAATCTGTTTCCGAGGAACAGATTGAAAAGAGCAAAAACGACTGCGTTTCCGCCGAAAAGGAACATGAAAAGTCCGATAAAGCTCGGCGTTGGGAAAGAAAATTCCATCTTTCCCTGATAACCTGAAACGGCATCAAAAACGACAAAAGCGTTGATGGTGATAACGGTTAAGGTGAAAACAAGAATAATAAAAATTTGCCTCGCTCTTTCAAATTTTCTCTCTTTTCCGGAAATTTCGATTATTTCCTTTACAGCAGCATCGTTTTCAGCGGCGGAGGAATCCCGATTTCCGTTTATAAGTTCGGTTATGGAAATCCCAAGTTCAGAGGAAAGGGGTTCAAGAAGTGAAATATCCGGAAAGCCGCGGCCATTTTCCCATTTTGAAACGGCGGCAACGGAAACACAAAGCTTTTCCGCAAGTTCTTTCTGGGTTATGCCTTTTTCTGTACGGATTTCCTTTATAAGATTTCCGGTTCTGATGTTATCCAAAGCGATGCACCTCCTTTTGTTGATTTGAGTTTATCATGTCTTTGCGCTTTTGTAAATCAACGCTTCGTAAACTTACGGAAAATGCGGATTTTATGCAATGCTGAGGTTCTTACTATTGAAAATACAGTTAATTATATGTTA
>CAZOOL010000017.1:0-18006 GCA_964581405.1 uncultured Oscillospiraceae bacterium
GCAAAAGGTGGATTTTTTGACCGCAGGTCAAAAAAGACGAAAGAGGGATAACCAAAGAACGCGGAGCGCTTACCTCCCTTGTCAAAGGGAGGGGGACCATCGCCAAAGGCGATGGTGGAGGGATTCATCTAAAGCCTTCCCAGAGGGGAAGGTGTCAGCAAAGCTGACGAAAGAGGGATAACCAAACGTAGGGAACAGTCTCGACCGTTCCTTAAATAAAAAAATCCCCGGAATTTCTTCCGGGAATCATTTCTTTTTTCATTCAATATTGAGCTGCTGTTTAAGAGCATTTTGCAAAACAGCGCTGAAATTGATGTCTTTCTTTTCCGCCATCTCGTTAAGCCATGCCGGGATCGAAAGCGTTTTCTTAACCGCTTTGTTGTTGAAAAACTTCCTGTATTCCACCGTGTCGCATCTGATAAGCGAAACAAATTCATTTTCCTCAACCGCAACCTCTTTAATGTCCGTTGCCTTGGGAATTTCCTCTCCGTCCCTTTCCATCGTATAAAGCATAAAACAAAGCGCATCTTCCGCCATGGTGATTGATTCTTCAATCCCAAGTCCCGAAGTAAAACAGCCCTCGATATCATCAAACCTTACGGAATAATATCCGTT
Organism: uncultured Oscillospiraceae bacterium; assembly: GCA_964581405.1. GTDB lineage: Bacteria > Bacillota > Clostridia > Oscillospirales > Ruminococcaceae > UMGS1668. Next base: position 616 of record CAZOOL010000017.1, read on the forward strand.
TTCTTCCGCCGTAAAAATCGCCGGATAAACGTACTTCATAAATAAGCATCTCCTTCAAAATATTATATTCCTCCGGTCGGGGCTTTATTCAAGCCCCGCCGACTTCCTGATACTTTTAAGTGTCCCTTTGGGAACATCTTCCGTTTTATGCCTCGGAACCATGAATTTCTTTCCCGTTTTCGGGCTGAACCATTTTTCATGATTTGCCCCTTCCTCAAGAAAAATACATCCTTCCTTCTTCAGCAGTTTCTTAAGCTCGCTGTAAGTCACTTTGCAATCACCCTCTGTCGTTTTCATCTGAATATATTATACTACGTATTATTACGTATGTCAATAGCTGTTACGTATTTTAACGTATTTTTTGCAATAAAAAAATCCCGCTCCGGAGCTGCCTTTCCGAAACGGGATTGGGAATAGAACACAGAATTATTCTCCCAAGCATTTCCTCAAAATACCAAGGGGCAATTCTGCCCTTTTATTATAATAAAATAAAAGGAGGCTGTCAATATATGGCAAGAGAAAAAGGCTCCGGTTCGTTCCGCGAGATTGAACGTGCCGGAAAGAAACTTTATGAATACCGCATAGAGGGAAAATCCTTCTACGCGAAAACAAAAAAAGAATGTCGTGAAAAGCACCAGGAATGGAAGCAGAACAAGCATGAATCCCGGATCGAGCGCATCGTCTATCTGAAGGATTGGGCGGAAGAATGGCTCGAAGTCTATAAGCACGGAAAGGTCGTCGATGGAACCTATCAGAACTATAAGCTCTATACCGAAAAGCACATAATTCCATTTTTCGACGGAGTAAAAATCAAGGATATCCGTCCCGCCCATATTAAAAAATTAATGGGAGAAAAAGCTTATCTCTCCGAATCCGCAAGGCATCAGATATGGCTCACTCTCTCCGGAATCTTCAAAACCGCCTTAAAAAACCGCCTCATCGATGAAAACCCCTGCGGCGATTACGTCACCCCAAAAGATGAAAAAGACCGGGAAGCAAAGATAAAGTTCTTCAGAACCGCTCCTCTCCAACGCCTTATTGAAGGCGCAAAGCACGTCGAAGGCGGGCACTACGTTCTCATTCCTCTCTATACCGGAATGCGGATCGGTGAACTCTGCGGTCTCCAATGGGGAGATATAAGCGATGACTTAATAACTGTATGCCATAGTGTCCACCGTGTAGAAGGCAAATATATCCTTACCTCAACCAAAAGCGGTAAAAGAAGATATGTCGGAATCACCGATTCCCTGCAAAACGCCTTCAGTCGCTGTCCCCATCGCGGAACTTTCGTTTTCTCCGGAAGCGATACCTTCTTAACTCCTCATCAGATGGAATACCGTTACAAAGCAGCTTTCAAAAAAGCGAATGCTTATCTGACCGAAAACGGTGAAGAACCTGTGGAATACCTCTCCCCTCATAAGTGCCGGCATACCTATGCAACCTACCTTGCCCAGGGCGGAGCCTGTGCAAAAGACGTTCAGCAAATCCTCGGTCACTCTTCCATCACAACAACTCAGCTTTATTTTCATTCGGATATCGAGGCTATAAAGTCCGCATCCAAAAAGCTTGGGTACTGAATGGGTACCGAAACGAAAGTGGGTACTAAATGGGTACTGACTTTTTTGAATGTGAAAACAAAAAAAGCACATAATCAAGTTTTTGGCTTAATCATGCGCTTTTTTTGTTGGTGGGAGCGGGTGGGTTCGAACCACCGTAGTCACTGACAACAGATTTACAGTCTGCCCCCTTTGGCCGCTTGGGTACACTCCCATATAAATATTCAATTAGTCGTTTGGTGGAGCTGGTGGACGGACTCGAACCCCCGACCTGCTGATTACAAATCAGCTGCTCTACCAACTGAGCTACACCAGCATCTCAGCGACGAATGTTATCTTATCATATCCGAAGAAATTTGTCAACACTTAATTTCAAAAAAATTTGAATTTTTTGAAAAAAATTTAAAACCCGCTCTCTTAATAAAAAATTAAACAAATCTTAAGACCTTCCCCGCTTTTATCTTAATAATTATTTCTGTAAAATTTCACAGCAGAGGAGGTTTTTGTATGAAAAGATTTTATAAAACAATATTTTGTGCTGTTTTTATTTCGGCGGTTTTCTTTCTTGCTGTTTTTGCTGCAGAAAAAATTTTTTCGGATAAATTATATATTGCAAAAGATTTTATTTTAACATTTTTTAATGGCAATACTGCGAATTATATTGCTGAAATCGAAGACAATGAAGATTATTATGAAAAAGTCGATATCGCCAAACTCATCGAAAACGGCGCCGTCCTAAACGATTCGTTGATGCTCATCAACAGTGAACACCCTCTCTCCGAAGATTACAGACCGGTGCTCATCGACCTTAACGGCAACGAAGTTTTTGCAAATCCATATGCCGCAAAAGCATATGATGAAATTAAAAAGGCCATCAAAAAAGAATTTGGAAATTCCCTTTATATTATGAGTTCATACCGCACACCCGAAGAACAGTCCGCCGCAATCGAATCCGAAGGAGAATATGCCGCCGGAACAAACGAAAGCGAACATCTTACAGGACTTGCACTCGATGTTTATGTGAAATATCATGCCGGAATGGGTTTTCTTGATTCAGAAGAAGGAAAATTCGTCAATTCATACTGCCAGAACTACGGATTCATAATCCGCTATCCCTATTACGGTGAAAGTGTCACCGGTATTCCCTTCGAGCCGTGGCATATTCGTTACGTAGGCCAGCCTCACGCAAAAATAATTACGGAAAACAGAATAACTTTTGAAGAATACATTGATTCTTTTGTTCCCGGAACGCATTATTTTTATGAAGAATACTATATATCCCGCCAAAGCGGTAAAAGAAGTTTCTCCATTCCAAAGGGAATAACGGATATTGTAATTTCTCCGGATAACACCGGATATTACATCATCACCGGAAAAATAAATTAAATTTTTGCCAATTGATTTGACGCAATTAAATTTTTATTGCACGGTATCCTGTTTTATGTTAATATACTCCTATACTTTTTTCGGAGGGATAACCATGAAAAAATTCTGCGTTTTGGTGCTTATTTTTTCTTTTGTTTTTTCTTTCTGTTCCTGTGCGGCGGAAGAAGAAAAAATAAAGATAGTCACCATCACCGATACTCATTTTACCGGAAAAGAGTATTTTTCATACACAGGAACTTTTCAATCCGCCAACGACGCCAACGGAACAGGAAAACAGGTGAAATATACAGAAGACATTCTTGATGCATTTATTTTTGAAATGCAACAAGAAAAACCGGATTTCATCATCATCACGGGCGACCTTTCCTTCAACGGCGCAAAAGCTTCCCATACCGCTTTTACCGAAAAGCTCGCCATTCTCAAAGAAAACGGCATAACGGTTCTCGTTCTTCCCGGAAACCATGATATCACCGGATACGCTTTCATCTTCCCGGACGGCGAGCCCGAAACAGTCGAATCCGTCACCGCGGAGGAATTCGCCGAAATATATGCTGATTACGGCTATAACGGCGCCGTTTCCTATGATACGGATTCCCTTTCCTACGTTTATGATACGGGCATGGGTGCAAGAATTTTCATGCTCGATACCAACCTTCAGTACGGCGCTTCCCTCGGCAAAATCGGAAACGAAACCACAAAATGGCTTGAAGAACAGCTCATCGCCTGTCGCGAAGCGGGAGATTCCCCCATCGTTGCCGGACATCACAGCCTTCTTTCCCATAACCCTCGCTTCGATTTCAGCTATAAACTCAGCAACGGCAACCAAATCGCCGAGCTTATTACCGAATACGGCGCAAGCCTTTATCTCTGCGGCCATCTCCACACCCAGCATTACGTCCAAACCGAAAACCTTACCGATATAGTCGGCGGCGGTTTTTGCGTATATCCCCACCGATACGGAGTAATTGAATACTCATCTGACGGCTGGAATTACGAATCCAGGGAAACTAACGTCGCCTCCTATGCCGAAAGCATCGGAAGCACTGATGAAAATCTTCTTAATTATCCCGAATTCGGCTATAATTTTTTCTATAACAACGCTTATATTCAGGCGAAGGAAGCTCTTTCCGAAGTCCTTGAAGATGAATCCCTCATAGAAAAGTATTCCGATTTCAGCGCAAGGCTCAACGTTGCATATTTCGGCGGAACTTTTTCCGACGTTGACCTTTCTGCCGCCGAGGAATTTCTTGCCGCCGCTGAAGGAACCGGCTGGGCATCATATATGCAGAGCGTCCTTCTCGATACCAAAGACAGCATCAGCTGTTCATGGACCTCAAAAGCGGAAAATTGAATTTTTTGAGAGAACGCCTTTACGGCGTTCTCTTTTTTTGCTTTTCAATTCAACCAATGCTGTATTGAAAAGCAAATTCGTCCGTGGTATACTGAAAAAGGTTTTTCGCGTTAGAAATCTTTATCTTCAGCGAGGTAAAAATGAAAAAGATTTTTGAAAACCTGACCCCATATAAAAGCAGGATTTTGGTTGCACTGCTTTTAATGACCGCCTCAACGATTTGCAATCTTATGCTCCCCACCATAATGAGCAACATCGTTGATAAGGGCATCTATCTTTCCGATATGGAATATATAAAAAGAAGCTGTCTTTTAATGTTCGTAACCTCTGTGATCGGTTTTCTTACCGTAGTATTCGGTCAGAAGCTCACCAACGAGGTCGTTTTCGGTTTTTGCGCAGATTTAAGACGGCTTGTTTTTGCGAAGGTAAATACCATGACCTTCGGAGAGATGAACGAGCTCGGTACCGCGGCGCTTGTCACCCGCTCCACCCACGATACCGAAACCCTCGGCTGGATAGTTGCCACGCTCTGTGACGGAGTAATAACAATACCCGTCCTTTTTATCGGCGGAATCGTCCTTTCTCTCAGTAAGGACGTTCTCCTTTCGCTTATTCTTCTTTGCTTTGTGCCCGTCGTTTTCGTCGTTGTATTTGCCATCGGAAGAAAAATTGAACCTCTTTATAAAATTTCCGACGATTACATCGATAAACAAAACGATATAATGCGTGAAAGACTCCGCGGAATCCGTGTTATCCGTGCCTTCGGAAGCGAAGAAAAAGAGCATGGCCGGCTCGTCAAGGCCATCAACGTTATGACCGTAAACATGATAAAATCCAACGTGAGCATGGGAATTATCTCCCCCATGAGTCTTTTTATGCTCAATTTTTCCATCGTGCTCATACTTCTCGTCGGTTCATTCAGGATGGAAAACAACGTAAGCGCCGTTTCCGCCGGCGATATCTTTGCTGTTATACAATACGTTACTCTTGTTATGAACAGCGTTCTTTCAATCGCATACGTTATAGTTCAGTTTCCTTCCGCAAAGGTTGCCGCACAGCGAATCGGCGAAGTTCTTTCCGCGGAGGGAATCGACGATAAAATACCCGACGAAGCCATTGATTTTTCCGGCGATATAATCTTTGACAACGTCAGTTTCAGATACGACGGCGCAACGGAACCCGCCGTAAGCGATGTTTCTTTCCATATCAAAGCTGGACAGAAGGTTTCCGTCATCGGCGGCACCGGCAGCGGCAAATCCACCCTTGTTTCGCTGATGCTTTGTTTCCGTATGCCCACTTCCGGAAAGGTAATATATGACGGAAGAAGCACCGATACTCTGAGCCATAAAACGGTGCGCCGCAATATAAGCTGCGTCCTCCAAAATTCTTCCATTTATTCCGGTACCATACGCGATAACATCATCATGGGAAAACCAGAAGCAACGGAAGATGATATCCGCGAAGCCGCTGATATTGCCGAGCTTTCGGATTTTGTGGAAACTCTTGAAAACGGTTTCGGCCACGAGCTCAGCCAATCCGGAAAGAATCTTTCCGGCGGGCAAAAACAGCGTCTTTCCATAGCAAGAGCCGTAATAAAAAACGCACCCATCTATATTTTTGATGACAGCTTTTCCGCTCTTGACTTTTTGACCGAAGCAAAACTACGCACGAAGCTTTCCAAAAAAGCCGAAGGCAAAACCCAAATTGTCGTTACACAAAGGGTCACTTCCGCCATGAACAGCGACGTGATTTTCGTAATGAACAACGGAAGGCTTGTTGACAGCGGAAAACATTCCGAACTTCTGGAGCGCTGTGATATTTACCGGGAAATCTATGCTTCCCAGACGGGAGGTGCCGGAAAATGAAAGTGAAAAACAAAAGTATCTTTTCAACCTATGTCCGTATCTTCAAAATGGCAAAACCCATCTGGGGCTGGTTCCTGCTTTCGTTTGTTCTGAATACGATTCTCGTTTTCTGCAACGTCTATTCCCCGAAGATACTCGGAAATCTTATTCAGCTTCTTTATGATTTCTGGGCCGGCATTTTTGAAGGGGAAAGTCTATTTTCGGATATGCTGCGCGGGATCGTTCCGCTTGCGGCATTATATCTTCTCGCAAGCGTTCTTTCCTATGCCAATATGCATCTGCTGAATAACGCCGTAAGCCGGTATTTTACCTGCAATATAAGGATAAAAATATCCGAAAAGCTCAAAAAACTGCCTGTAAAGTATTTTGACGTTACACCTGTCGGCGAGGTTCTCCGAAGGCTGATGGACGACGTTTCTTTCATGGGCGGTTCTCTCCACGTCATTGTTGACGCGCTTTTTTCCATCGTTCTCCAGATTATAGCGATAATTGCGGTCATGTTTTTTGAAAACTGGCTTCTGGCAGTCGTTGTTCTTCTCGTAACTCCTCTTTCGATTATGCTCTCATCGAAAATTTCGTCAAAATGCGAAAAATATTTTGATAATATGTTCTCCGAATCCGGAAAGCTGAATTCCCTCGTGGAGGAATCCTATTCAAACTATGCCACCACAAAAGCATATAACTGGGAAAAGGAAACCATACGCAGACATAAGGAGATCAACGAACGCCAGCGCGACAACGAAATAAAAGCAAACTTTATCGCCGCAATAGTCCGCCCTTTCATCTCCTTTATAAACGCGTTCGTTTATATCATTATCAATCTTGTGGGCGGCTGGCTTATTCTCGAAGGCAAGGCCTCCGTCGGAACCGTCGTCACCATGGTACTTTTTGCAAAACAGATTTCTGCCCCCCTTGAAAACGTTGCCGATCTTCTGGGCGAAGTCCAGCGTTCCGCTTCCGCTTCCGAAAAAGTTTTCGAGCTTCTCGACCTTCCGGAGGAAATTCCCGATGAAGGTTCTTTCGATGAACCGGAAGTTTTCGGCGACGTTAAATTCGAAAACGTCAATTTCTCCTATGATGAATCAAAGCCTCTTATCAAAAACCTCAATCTCGAAGTAAAGCGCGGCCAGAATATCGCCATAGTCGGTCCCACCGGTGCCGGAAAAACAACGATAGTCAACCTTTTGATGCGTTTTTACGACCCCCAAAGCGGGAAAATCACCATCGACGGTCATGACATCGGAGAAATATCCCGCGATGAGGTTCGCTCTCTTTTCGGTATGGTGCTCCAGGATACGTGGCTTTTCGGCGGAACCATTGCCGAAAATATCGCTTACGGCAAGCCCGATGCCACCCGCGAAGAGATAATCTCCGCCTGCGAGGAAGCATACTGCGACCACTTTATCCGCACTCTGCCTCAGGGATACGATACCGTTATCGGCGACGATACCACAAATATTTCCGGCGGTCAAAAGCAGCTTCTGACCATTGCGAGGGCACTTTTGGCGAATCGCCGGCTTCTTATTCTTGATGAAGCAACTTCAAACGTCGATACCCGAACGGAAATTCTTATCCAGAAAGCCATGGATAAATTGATGAACGGCAAAACCTGTTTCGTAATAGCCCACAGGCTTTCCACCATAGTTGATTCCGACCTCATTCTCGTAATCAATAACGGCGAAATAATCGAAACCGGAACGCACGAAGAACTCCTTTCTGAAAAAGGTTTTTATTATCAAATCTATAACAGTCAGTATGCTGTATAAAAAGAGGTGAAGACTGATGCAGAACAAAGTCCTTATGATCCTTTGCGACGGAATGCGCCCGGATGCCGTTGCCGAATGCGGGCATCCCTTCGCTCGAAAGCTTATGAGCACCGCAAGCTATAATCCGCATGCTCAAACGGTTTTTCCTTCATATACTCTCCCCTGCCATATGTCGCTTTTCCAAAGCAGAACGCCGGATGAACACAAAGTAACAACAAATGTTTACGTTCCCCGTGAAGGAAAAGGTCTTTTTGAGCAGCTTAAAGACAACGGAAAATCCACCTCCTTTTTTTATAGCTGGGGCGAGCTCAAGGATCTTTATTCACCCTATGCCCTTTGCTACGGCAGATTTATTTCCGAAACCTTCTGGCCAAGTGAAACTGTAACGAAGCTTCTGGAGCAGGACTGTGAAACATTCATTATCGAACACGGACCGGATTTCGCATTTCTTTACCTCGAAACGACCGACAGCGTCGGTCATACCTGCGGCTGGGGTTCCGATGAATATTACAAAGCGGCAAGCCATTCTTTCGGGCTTATCGAAAAAATAGCGTCCGCTCTTCCGGAAGATTATTCCGTTATCGTTCTTTCCGACCACGGCGGGCATGAATTTACCCACGGCAGCAGCGACCCCATTGATATGACCATTCCTCTTTTCATCAAAACGGATCATGAAATCGACAGGGAAAAATTTGCAGATGCGAATATTATTGATGTCGCTCCGACAATCTGCGATATTATCGGCATCGCTCCTTCAAAGGAATGGAAAGGAAAAAGTCTTCTTAAATAGTTTTGTTCCCGGCGGCACCCGCAAAATATGCGGGTGCCCTTTTTTACAAAATATTTTCGCTTTCAACATCTTTTCAAAACCGCTTCTCTGTGTTATTATAAAATATTATAGAAAGGGGCGATCTTTATGTATCAGCAAAAAAGATTTGACGGACATGTCCACAGCGACTGTTCCCCGCGAGGAACGGATTCTGTCATCAGCCTTTGCGAACAGGCGGTCCACCGCGGTCTTTTCGGCTTTGCCGTAACGGATTGCTGCGACTGCGACAGATTTGATGAAATGCAGTTTGCGGAAAGAGTTCACGAATCCATATACTGCGTATATAAAGCCCGTTCCGTTTTTAAAGATTCGCTCGTTATTTCCAACGGACTTGAAGTGGGTCAGCCCCTTGATAATATCGGAAAAGCGGATAAAATCATAAAGAGCATACCCTTCGATGTGGTTCTCGCTTCCGTCAAAAAATATCCCGACGGAAGAAAATTAAGCGAGGTTAATTATTCCGAGCTTTCCGAAAACGAAATAACAAGGCTTCTCGAAACATATTACAAACATCTTCTCGAAACGACAAAATGGGAAAATTTCGATGTTCTCAGCCAGCTTACCCTCCCCATGCGATATGTAAACAGCGAATCATCGCCCTATTTTTCCATTCGTCACTGCGATGATATCATTGAAATGATACTCAAAAACCTTGCAGAAAACGGAAAGGCCCTTGAAGTAAATACTTCCGCCCTCCGGGGAAAACTCAATATGATACTTCCCCCGGTAAGATACCTTCGTATGTTCCGTGAACTCGGCGGAGAATTTATCACGGTCGGTTCCGGCGCCCACGGCTGTGCCTCCATAGGTTCGGACCTCAGCGAAGGAATAAGCCTTGTCGGCGAAGCGGGATTTTCCTCCTATTGCTATTATGAACAACGCAGACCGGTTATGGTCAATATATATTAAAGGAGATAATATTATGGATCAGCTTCTTAAACTTCTTGAACAGAACGCAAAACTTACCGATGACCAGCTTTCCGCGCTCCTCGGAATGCCCGAGGAGGAAATTGCGAAAGCCATTGCAGAATATGAAAAAGACCGTGTTATCCTCGGCTATAACGCCCTTGTAAATTGGGAAAAAATTGACCCGAATGATTGCACCGCCATTATTGAGCTTAAAGTTCAGCCAAAACGCGATTACGGCTATGAGGAAATCGCCGCAGAAATCATGCGCTTTGATGAAGTTGAAACCCTCTGGCTCATGAGCAGTTCAAGCTATGACTTTTCCGTTGTTGTCCGCGGCCACAGCTTCCGCGATATCTCCATGTTTGTTTCGAAGCGCCTTGCGACCCTCGATTCCGTAACCTCCACCGCAACCAACTTTGTCCTTAAACGCTATAAAGAAAACTATGTAGCGATCGTTGAGGAGGTTAAAGACGAAAGGAGGCACCTTAATATTGATTGATTACAGCAACGTCCTTTCGGAAAAGGTAACAAGTCTCCAACCTTCGGGCATCCGTAAATTTTTCGACCTTGCCGCGGAGGTAAAGGACGTAATCGCCCTGACCATCGGCGAACCCAACTTCAAAACGCCTTGGCATATTCGTGAAGCCGGTATAGACTCCCTTAAAAAAGGACATACCTGGTACACCGCAAACGCCGGTCTTATTGAACTTCGTCAGGAAGCTTCCAAATATCTAAAGCGCAGATTCAATCTTGATTATGAGGCAAGCGATATTTTTATCACAGTAGGCGGTTCCGAAGCCATCGACCTCACCATCCGCGCCCTTATTGATGAAGGCGACGAGATGCTTTTGCCTATTCCCTCTTTCGTTTGCTATGACCCCATCTGCCGCCTTGCGGGCGGGAAGGTTGTCACTATCGAAACAAAGCGCGAGAATGATTTTCGCCTTACCGCCGAAGAACTCCGCGCAGCAATAACCCCGAAAACAAAGCTCCTTGTTCTTCCCTTTCCCAATAACCCGACCGGCGCCGTTATGCGAAGAGAACATCTTGAGGAAATCGCCGAAGTCCTCCGCGGAACCGATATTATGGTGCTTTCCGATGAAATCTATGCGGAACTTACCTATGGCGACGAACGTCACGTTTCCATTGCGGAAATCGAAGGAATGAAAGAGCGCACCATTCTCGTAAACGGTTTTTCCAAAGCCTACGCCATGACCGGCTGGCGTCTTGGTTATGTAGCGGGACCTTCCCCCATCATTTCCCAGATGCTCAAAATTCATCAGTACGGCATTATGAGTTCCCCCACCACAAGCCAGTACGCCGCCATTGTTGCAATGCGCGATTGCGATGACGAGGTTGAAAAAATGAAAAAAGAATACGACATGAGAAGGCGTTATCTTGTAAAAGCGTTCAACGATATGGGGCTCGATTGCTTCACCCCCGAAGGCGCATTCTATGTTTTCCCGTGTATCAAATCCACCGGACTTTCTTCCGAGGAATTTTGCGAAAAACTTTTGCACAGCAAAAAAGTCGCTGTCGTTCCGGGCGGAGCATTCGGTTCTTCCGGAGAAGGATTTGTCAGAGTTTCTTATGCCTATTCCCTTGACCACATAATGGAAGCTGCAAAAAGAATAAAAGAATTCCTCGAGGAACTGAAAAAATGAACAGCATCGGAATAAAAGCGCCGGCAAAAATCAATCTTTTTCTCGATATAACCGGAAGACTTGAGAACGGTTATCACGAAATCGCCTCCGTTATGCAAACTGTCGATATTTACGACTATGTAAAAATCAGCAAAGCCGAAGGCATAACCGTCCGCTGCGGCAATGGCGGACCCGACGGCGAAAGCAATATCGCCTATAAAGCCGCAAAACTCTTTTTCGAAAAAAGCAAAATCGTATCCGGCGCGGATATCCATATCGACAAACGCATACCTATGCAGGCGGGAATGGCCGGCGGAAGCGCCGATGCCGCCGCCGTGCTCGTGGGACTGAATCTGCTTTTCGATGAGCATTTCTCTTCCGACGAGCTTTGTGAAATCGGAGCAAAATGCGGCGCGGACGTGCCTTTTTCCATTAAGGGCGGCACCATGCTTGCGGAAGGCATCGGCGAAAAGCTCTCTTCCGCACCGGCGATGCCGGATTGCTGGCTGGTCATAGTTAAACCGGATTTCGGAATGAGCACACCAGAAAGCTATAAATATTACGATGAGCACGGACTTTTTTCCCTCGAGCACCCGGACAAGCAGGATATCCTCGGCTCATTGGAACGAAACGAACTTCCGTCGCTCTGCGAAAATCTTTATAATGTGCTTGAGCATACTGTTGAAAATCCTGTCATAGGTAAAATCAAAAGCGATATGCTCACGCTCGGCGCTCTCGGTTCAATGATGACCGGAAGCGGCACCGCCGTCTTCGGAATCTTTGATTCCGTCGATAAAGCCGTCGCGGCAAAAAACGCGCTTTCTGAAAAACATGATTTTGTTTTCCTTTCGCGTCCGACAAATTTCGGTGCCTCCGTTGACAAAAGCGCCGCTGTTTATGAAAGATTCGCCGAGCTTGGTATCGGTTATGAGCGCATAGACCACCCCGCCGTTTATACTATGGAGGAGATGGACTCCCTCGGCATTTTCAACAAAGGCGTCATCGGAAAGAACCTTTTTCTCCGTGACAACAAAGGCAAACGCCACTTCCTTGTTTTCGTTAACGGCGATAAGCACACCGACCTTGTTTCCATTCAGAACGAACTTGGAATAAAGCATATGAGCTTCGGTTCCGCCGAAAGACTCGACCGTTTCCTTGGTCTTACGAAAGGTTCCGTTTCCCCTCTCGGCGTCATCAACGACAAGGATGCCGCCGTTGAATTCATCATTGACAAAGATTTCAAAGATTGCCTTTGCGTCGGCGTTCATCCGAACCAGAACACCTCCATCGTCTGGATTACTTTTGAGGATTTGATGAAAGTCATCCGAGAAAATGGGAACAAAATAGAGTTTATCAATATTTAATTGAATAAAACCAAAAATTTCCGCCAATGCTTTCGGTATCGACAAAGCAAAGGCGGAATTTTTTATGAGTTTTTACAGATACAGTTCTTACCCAAAAGGCAGAAAAATGAAAGGCATTGAAACAATTTTACTTATCGGTATAATTTTCACCATGTTCACTTCGATGATAAACCGCACCGTTGCCGCAAGCAACAGCGTGCGTTCGGAAACGCTCCGGCTTCATATTATTGCCAATTCTGACAGCGAAGAGGATCAGGCGCTGAAAATAAAGGTACGCGACGCCGTCCTCTCGGCAACAGGCGAGCTTTTTGCGGAAGTTTCCGGCAAGACCGAAGCCGTCGCCGCGGCGGAATATTCTTCCGACGATATCAAGGCCATAGCCGAGGAGGTCATAGCTTCGGAGGGATTTGACTATGGCGTGCAGGTGGAAGTCACCGAAATGTGGTTTGAAACGAGGAGCTACGAAGGCTTCACCCTTCCCGCCGGAGATTATGACGCTGTTCGCATAATCATCGGCGCGGGAGAAGGTCAGAACTGGTGGTGCGTAATGTATCCGGCGCTCTGCGTTCCCGGTGCGGAAGCTGACGTTGCCGCCGAATACGGAAAAAACTCAAAATTCATCACCGGAAACGGCTATGAAATACGCTTCGCCTTCATAGAATGGGTCGAAGAACTCAAAAAGATATTCAGATAACGGAAATGCGCGGCAAAAGCCGCGCATTTCCGTTTATTTTTTGCAAACGCTCAAAATTTTATCCGCGGCGCCTTTCGCACCGGAACACTTCCTGAACCCCCGAGAAATTTTTTCGGCGTTTTCAGAAAAGGTTTTTTCCCGGAGTACGCGGTTCACCGCTCCGAGAACGGAAACCGGATCCGTTCCAACGGGTTTTATTCCCGCGCCGAGCTGTTCTATCCTTTCAGCAACTCCGTCCTGCTCCGGAGTTTGGGGAAGCATAACAAGCGGAACACCGAAATAAAGGCTTTCGCTCGCACTGTTCATTCCGCAGTGCGAAATAAAAACGTCCGCCTTTTGCAAAACGGCGATCTGGTCAACGCTCTGATAAACGGAAATATTTTCGGGAATATCATATAATTCGTCAACAGGAACAAGATTTCCCGCGGAAATAATCACCTGATATTCCGTTTCCGTAAAAGCAGAAATGCAGTCTTTATAAAAAGAAAACATATCGTTATTGACCGTCCCCATAGAAATATATATGAGTTTTTCGCCTGTTTTCTCAATTTCCGTCCCGGCGGGTCTTATGCACGGCCCCACAAACGTGTATTTTTCCGAAAACGTATCGGCACTCGGCTGGAATTCCTTGGAAGTATAAACTATAGTATCCGTCTTTTCATCGTTCTGAATTATATCGAGAACGCTTTTTACAGGATAACCTTTATCTCTCAGCCTTTTAATACTCCTATTTATTTTCGGCATTGAAAAAATCATGGAAAGAACCTGCTTTGGACTTTGTTTCATAATTTTTGCGGAGTATTTATTGAAAGCAAAGGTCGTCGTTGAAGAAACAAACGGGATCCCGAGCTTCAGCGCAACAGCTTTGCCCCAAACTGCCATGGAATCCGCAACAATGCAATCCGGTTCAAGCTCTCTCATATCATCAAGAATCGCATCATCAAGCGCAAGGGTCGTATTTACGAGAATTTCCGTTGAAAAAGCAAGGTCGCTGCCTATCCTCGCGCCGTCCTTCGGTGAAAGCCTCTGCTTAAAATCATATTTGTCGCAGGATATAAACCTCGCACCCTCGGCCTCTATTTTATCCCGCATTACATCATACGAATAATATATAACCTCGTTTCCCCGGGAAACAAGCTCCCTGACAACGCCGAGAGTCGGATTAGTATGACCGTGTGCGGGAATGCAGAAAAACACTATTCTGCTCATTCCTCTTTACCTCCGTCTTTATTCATATCGGCAAAAATTCTCGAAATATATTCGCTCTGCTGCTCTTTTGGAAGAATCGCAAGACCGCGTTTGGCGTCTCCGAGCACAAGGATACTGCTCCCGGGTTTAAAATCGAACATCTCCCTCGCCTCCTTCGGAATCACAAACTGACCCTTTTCTCCTATTTTAACTATCCATGCATATTTATCATTCGGGAAATCCATACAAAAGCTCCTTTATCAAAAAGTATGATTAATCATACTAATTATACCACAAATCAAACAAAAGTCAAACAAAATCCGATAGTGCACTTTTTATAAAGCCGCCTTATTATTTTTTATTCTTTGTTAACGGTTTTGTTAGTTTTGTAAATTTTCAAAAAGGTTCCTTTTGACAAAAATGTTATATTTTTTTAATTTTTTTGGTCTAAATTTTGAATATTCTCTTGACTTAATATGTTAATATTTTATATAATAAGTTGTTGATACACAACAGTGGGCTTTTTTGCCCAAATTAAGAAACACGAACAGGAGTGAACAAAGCTATGGAAAATCTTCTCTATGCTGTTCCCGTTATCGGTGTCATCGCTCTCGTTGTCGCTCTCTTGCTTAAAAGCTGGATCGGCAAACAGGACGAAGGCAACGACAGAATGAAGGAAATCGCCGGTTATATCCGCGAGGGTGCAATGGCATTCCTTGGCCGCGAGTACAAAATGGTCGCTGTTTTTGCGGTTATCCTCCTTCTCATCGTTGCTGTTTTCATTGATGTCATCGCTGCAATCGCATGTCTCTGCGGCGCTGCATTCTCTGTGCTTGCAGGCTACATCGGCATGAAAACCGCAACCGACGCAAACGTGCGTACCACCAATGCTGCAAGCAAAAACGGTATGCCCGGCGCTCTCAAAATCGCATTCCGCGGCGGCGCTGTTATGGGTCTTTGCGTTGTTGGTCTCGGCCTTCTCGGTGTAAGCGTTGTTTTCATCATCTGCAACCTTGATACCGGCATCTTCGCAAACATCACCCTTGATGACTGCGCAACCATCATCACCGGCTTTTCCCTTGGTGCTTCTTTCGTAGCACTTTTCGGACGTGTCGGCGGCGGTATTTATACCAAAGCAGCAGACGTCGGCGCAGACCTTGTTGGTAAAGTTGAAGCAGGTATTCCCGAAGACGACCCCAGAAACCCCGCAGTTATCGCTGATAACGTAGGCGACAACGTCGGTGACGTTGCAGGTATGGGTTCCGACCTTTTCGAATCCTATGTCGGTTCCATCGTTTCCGCAATTACCCTTGCTATTGCGATCCCCACCGTCAGCAGCGGTCTTCTCGGAAAAGAAGTTGTGCTTGATCCCGTTACCGGTTCTCTCTTCCCCCTCTTCCTTTCCGCAATCGGCATCATCGCTTCCATCATCGCTGTTTTCTTCGTAAACGGCAAAACCGACAACCCCGCAAAACAGCTTAACCTCGGTACTTATATCAGCTCCGCAATCGTTATCGTTGCATCCTACTTCCTCAGCCAGGCATGCTTCGGCAACATCGGCGCATTCGTAGCCGTTGTTATCGGTCTTGTAGTCGGCGTTGCAATCGGTAAAATCACCGAGTATTACACCTCCGGCGACTTCAAACCCGTTAAAGAGATTGCACAGCAGTGCGAAACCGGTTCTGCAACCTGCATTATCAGCGGTTTTGCAACCGGCCTTACCTCCACTGTTTTCCCGCTTCTCCTTATCGCAATCGCAATCCTCGGCGCTTACTATGCATTCGGTCTTTACGGCATTGCAATCGCAGCAGTAGGTATGCTTTCCACCCTCGGTATCGTTATCGCAGTTGACGCTTACGGTCCTATCTCCGATAACGCAGGCGGCATCGCAGAAATGAGCGAGCTTCCCGAAGAAGTACGCGAAATCACCGATACTCTCGACTCCGTTGGTAACACCACCGCAGCAGTCGGCAAAGGCTTCGCAGTCGGTTCCGCAGCTCTTACCGCTCTTGCACTTTTCGTATCCTATTCCCAGATTGCGAACCTCGATAAAATCGACCTTCTCGATCCTAAAGTTGTTGCAGGTCTCCTCATCGGCGGTATGCTTCCGATGCTCTTCTCCGCTCTTACCATGAACTCCGTTGGTAAAGCAGCAAACCAGATGATCGAAGAAGTTCGTAAACAGTTCCGTGAGTTCCCCGGCATCATGGAAGGAACCCAGAAACCCGACTATGCAAGATGCGTTGATATCTCCACCAGCGCAGCTCTTAAAGAGATGCTCCTTCCCGGTGCTCTTGCTGTTATCTGCCCCATCGCTGTTGGTCTCCTCCTCGGAACCGAAGCGCTCGGCGGTCTCCTTGCAGGTTCTCTCGTAGTCGGCGTTCTCATGGCAATCACCATGTCCAACGCAGGCGGCGCTTGGGATAACGCAAAGAAATACATTGAAACCGGTCATAACGGCGGCAAAGGTTCCGAACCCCATAAAGCTGCTGTTGTCGGCGATACCGTCGGTGACCCCTTCAAAGATACTTCCGGTCCTTCCCTTAACATCCTTATTAAGCTCATGACCGTAGTAGCTGTTGTATTCCTTCCCCTCTTCCTTTAATAATTAATTGAAGAACACAAAAATCCCTGCCGGATTTCCGGCAGGGATTTTTTATGTTTATAATACCTCGGATAAATTGCCCGAGGGATTATTTCTTTTATTCCATTGCAAGAACGGCTTCGAGCACCGTATCAACGCCGTTTTTGTAATCTTCAACGGTCTGATATATCTCGATATCCGGCATGAGCACGTCATATTCATAGCCGGGCCAGCTTATGAGCATCCTGTCGGAACA
>CAZOOL010000018.1:0-17538 GCA_964581405.1 uncultured Oscillospiraceae bacterium
TTGGGGTGGTAGAGGCCGTGGGTTCAAGTCCCGTCACTCAGACCAAAATCCCGCAACCTTTTGGTTGCGGGATTTTTTTATGCTCAAAAAGAATAATCGTTGACCGAAAATATTTCTTATGATATTATCATTTTTATAAAGCTGCGAAAGGAATGAAATCAATGATAAAAAAACTTATTGCATATGCCGTTCTTGCGGTAATGCTCATCACAGGATTTTCCGGCTGCGAAAAAGAACCGCCGACTATCTATCTTTACGGTGAAAATCATGGAATGGAATCCTATACCATAAAAGAATTCGAGCTTTGGTACGGCCATTACCATAATGAAGGCATGCGCCATCTGTTCATTGAAACTTCCGTTGCAGGTGCCCAGTTCCTTAACATCTGGATGCAGTCCGACGATGATACCATTCTCGAACAGCTTCGCGAAGACCAAAAAGGCACTTCCGCTTATGCGGATGTAAACTGGGAATTTTACCGTCTTATCAAGGAAAACTGCCCCGAAACCGTTTTCCACGGCACAGATATCGGTCACCAGTATGATACCACCTGTGCCCGGTACCTTAAATACCTTGAGGAAAACGGAATGAAAGATTCCGAAGAATATAATCTTGTTCTCGAAAACATCGAGCAGGGCAAAACTTTTTATGAGCTGTATGATCCTAATTCCATAAACGGTATTAAAGCAGGCCATTACCGTGAAGAAATGATGGCTCAGAATTTTATCCGTGAATATGACACCCTCGGCGGCGAAAGTATTATGGGTATTTACGGCAGTGCGCATGTTCCGCTCGACGGAACAAGTTATTATAACAACGATTTGCCCGGCATGGCAAACATGATTCATGAGCATTACGGCGAATCCGTCACTATGCTTTCCACCTATATTGCCGATCTTATCGACTCCCCCATTATTGTTGAAACGCTTGCAATAAACGGAAAAGACTATGAAGCTTCTCATTACGGAAGCTGCTATGTTGCGAATTATATGGAAAATTATGAATACCTTGATTTTTGGCGGCTCGAAAACGCTTACGAGGATTTTAAGGATTTCCAGAAATCCAACGGCAGCGCCAGCAGTCTTTTCCCGATGCCGGTTTATGAAAATGATATTATTGTAATTGATTTTATATTAAAAAACGGAGAAACAACCCGCGGGATCTATATTGTCACTATCCGAAACGGCGAACCTTTCGCAAAAGAACTGATTATTGAATAACCTAAAAGGAGCTTCATTTATGAAAAAGATTATCGCATATATCCTTCTTGCTTCAATATTGATAACAGGTTTTTCCGGCTGTGAAAAGGAACCTCCGAAAATATATCTTTACGGGGAACAAGTCCATGGAGCTGAGATGCTGGTTGCCAAGGAATATGAGCTTTGGTACGATTATTACCACAACGAAGGCATGCGTCATCTTTTCATAGAAGATTCCTATGCAGGAGCGCAGTTCCTAAATATATGGATGCAATCTGAAGATGACACGATTCTTGATGAACTTCGCAATGATCAGGTTGGCACTTTTGCATACGCAGAATCAAACTGGGAATTTTTCCGACTTATAAAAGAAAACTGCCCGGAAACGGTTTTCCACGGTACGGACGTCGGTCATCAGTACGATACCACCGGTGCACGTTATCTTAAATATCTTGAAGAAAGCGGAATGAAAGATTCCGAAGAATACAAAATTGCTTTGGAAAACTGTGAACAGGGAAGAATTTATTACGAAGTATATAACCAAATAGAACCAAGCCGTTATTCCGACGATTACAACTACCGCGAAGAGAAAATGGCGGAGAATTTTATCCGCGAATTTGAAAGCCTTAAAGGTGAAAGCGTTATGGGAATATATGGCGGTTCCCATTCATATATTGACGGACTGAATTTTGTAACGGACGGCACTTCTCCCAGTATGGCGAACATGATACATCAGCATTACGGCGATACGGTCACAATGCTTTCCACACAAATAATTGATCTTATTGACTCCCCTCTTCATGTTGAAACAGTTTCTGTAAACGAAAAGAATTATGAAGCTTCCTATTATGGGGGCCGTTACGTTGCAACAATATATGAAAAATATGAGTATTTCTATTTCTGGCGCCTTGAGAACGCATATGAGGATTTCAAGGATTTTTCCAAAAATACGAACAACTGGTTTAACAGCTGGCAATTTCCTGTGCCCGTAGCTGAAAACGAGGTTTTTGTTGTTGATTTTCTTTATAAAGACGGAACCCTTGAACGTAAAATTTTCCGCAGCTTTTCACATAACGGCGATGTTGTGGCAACAGAAATATTTGTATGATATTAGGAGTTTCTATGAATTGGCTCTTTTTCGACCTCGGCTCCACCCTTCTGGACGAAACCGACGTCCTCGAAAAATGCGTGCGCGGTTCACTTGAACAAAGCGCCGTTCCATATGATGAATTCATTGAAAAGATGAACGCTTTTGCCTTCCGCAACAAAAGCGCTTATAAATGCGCGATTGAATATTACGGTCTTTCAAAAACAAGGTGGGATCCTAAACTCGAAAAGCTATATCCCGATGTTCCGGTGCTTCTTGAACGTCTTTCAAAAAGATACAGCCTCGGCATAATCGCAAATCAGATGTCCGGACTTTCCGAAAGGCTTTCTTCCTTCGGAATTGATAAATATTTCAAAGTCAAAGTTGATTCTTCCTCCTTCGGAAAAACAAAACCCGATAAGGAAATTTTCCTCGCGGCGCTCGAAAAAGCAGGCTGCAAACCGGAAAACGCCGTTATGGTCGGCGACAGACTTGATAACGATATCATACCCGCCCAAAAGCTCGGTATGAAAACCGCCTGGGTAAAACAGGGCCTCGGCGGGCTGGGGAATCCTTCCCTGCTGGAAAAAGCGCCGGACTATATAATTGATAAAATCACTGATATCGAAAAAATACTATAAAAAAACTCTCCGGCGCAAGCGCTCCGGAGAGTTTTTTGTTTTAGGTTATTTTTTCTTTCCGCCGGCCATTTTTGCGTTTCTGAATGCGCCGATGATCATTACAACAGAACCCGCAATGGTGATACCCGCGGCGATAACGCCCCATTCGTTGCCTTCATAAACGGTGAGCTGGAGCATGAAGGTAACGGAAACAAGAAGCGCACAGAACGCTCTTACCATAATGCCTCTCGCTTTGCTCGGATGGTTGCGGTGGTTGATTCCGTCAACTGCCGCAAGGAACGCGATGGCAACCATAAGGCAGGTTACGAGAGCGGAACTGAAAACGTCGCCGAACTGAACCGCACCCAAATAGGTGCCGACAACGAACACCCAGGAGAAAAACGCATTGATGCAGCCCGCAATCATAAGGAGGATCGCACCGTAGAAAATCATTTTACCGCCGGGAAGTCTTGGGTCAAAAAGTGGTTTTTTTGCTTTCTTTTTCATAGATTTTTGCCTTTCTTTATTTAGCGGCAACAGCTTTTTTTGCCGCTTCGATTACGTCTTTTTCGGTCATTCCGAATTTTTCGGAAAGAACATCGAGCTTGCCGACTTCACCGAATACATCTTTTACGCCGATGGGAACGATGGGTGCCGGACAATTCTGTGCCGCAACTTCGGCAACGGCGGAAAAAAGTCCGCCGATGACGTTGTGGTTTTCGGCAACAACGGCGCATTTGGTCTTTTTAAGTGATTCAACGACCGTATCTGCATCAATAGGCTTGATGGTATGTACGTTGATGACCTCCGCGTCAATACCTTCTGCCCTGAGTTTTTCCGCAGCGTCAAGGGAGGTTTTTACCATAATGCCGGAAGCAAAAATGGTCAAGTCTTTTCCCTCTTTGATTTTATCCGCTTTGAAAAGGTCGAATTTATAATCTTTTCCGAAAATATCGGGGCAGTCTTTTCTGAACATACGGATATATACCGGTCCGTTGTAATCAACTATCTGGGGAAGCGCCTGAATCATCTGTTCATTGTCAACCGGTTCAAAAATGACCATGGTTGGAATGGAGCGGAGAACACCGATATCCTCCATGCTCATATGGGTTCCGCCGTTGAGCTGGGCGGAAATTCCGGGGTCGGAACCGACGATTTTTACGTTTTGTTTTGCGTATGCAATGGAAATTGCGATCTGGTCGCAGATTCTTCTTGTTGCAAAAGGAGTGAAAGAAGAAATAAAAGGAACGAATCCATAGGAAGAAAGTCCCGCGGCAACAGAAGCCATGTTCTGCTCCGCAATACCCACGTCAAAGGCTCTTTCCGGGAATTCCTTGCGAAGGTTTGCTGTGCCGTTGCAGTTTGCAAGGTCGGCGTCGAGAACGCAGATGCGTTCGTCCTTTCTCATAAGCTCGGCGATAGTGCTTCCGAAAGCATCTCTCATCATCATATCAGAATCCGCCTCCCTTTCACTGAAGTTCCGCAAGCGCGGCTTCGACTTTTTCTTTGTCCATGCCCATACTGTGGCATTTATATCCCGCAGCTTCAACGAAGCTGATGCCCTTGCCCTTGACGGTATCAAGGATAATCATTGAGGGCTGACCTTTTTTTGCCTTTGCTCTGTCGATGGCGGCGGAAATAGCTTCGCAGTCGTGCCCGTCGATTTCCTGGGTGTACCAACCGAAAGCTTTCCACTTGGATTTGAGGTTGCCGAGGGAGTTTATGTCCTCGACATTGCCGTCGAGCTGCATTCCATTATAGTCGGTGAAAGCGATGAGGTTATCGACCTTTCTGCTGGCGGCAAGCATTGCCGCTTCCCAAATCTGTCCCTCCTGGGATTCACCGTCGCCGATGACAGTATAGACGGTGGCGCCGTCCTTTTTGATTTTGGAGCCGATGGCGATACCCACGGCGCAGGAAAAGCCCTGTCCGAGAGAACCGGCCGTCATATCAACACCGGGGGTCTTGTTCATATCGCAGTGGCTGGGAAGATTGGTTCCGAACTTATTAAGAGTATAGAGCCAATCCTTCGGGAAAAATCCTTTGAGTGCGAGGGTCGCATAAACGACCGGGCCTGCATGGCCTTTGGAAACAACGAGTCTGTCCCTGCCTTCCATTTTCGGATTTGCGGGGTCAATGTTCATCTTTTCAAAATAGAGAACCTTCATGAGCTCGGCAATGGACATGGAACCGCCGATATGGCCGCTTCCGATGCTGCCGATACATTCAACTGTCATTCTGCGTATTTCTTTGCAGATTTCATCCATTTTTTCATTCACTCCTTCCAGTTTTGCACAACTAGACAGATACATTATAGCACAAATTTAATATAAGCGACACATTTTTTTATAAATATTTATTTTTTTAACAAATATGACAGAATCGCCCCGCTTTTCAGTCGGGGCGATTCTGTCATATTATCAGAGCTTGTGTTCATCGACCCATTTTTTCGCCATTTCAACGGCGTCCTCGAGGGTTCTTTCATCTCCTTTTTCCGCGCCGCTTATGGGATGGGTTTCATAGACGGGTACGATCACTCTGTTTTTATTCTTTTTTCTTTTCATTGCTTATCCTTTCTTTTCATATCTGCGGCGTATAAACTCCGCAATTTTTTCGTATAATCCTCATCGGAGGTGTTTTTATGCTTAAAAAATATGTTCCCTTCATTGTTTCTCTTTTAATTTCACTCGGCATCGGCGGACTTTCCGCATTTCTCACAAAAGACAGTATGCCCATTTATTCATCTTTGAACCAGCCGGCTCTGGCTCCTCCACCCTGGATTTTTCCCGTGGTCTGGACGGTTCTGTTCGTGCTCATGGGCATCGCCGCGGCGCTCGTATGGTGCTCAAACGGAAACAAGCTTGATTCCGCTCTTCTTTTCTATGGTGCTCAGCTTGTGATGAACTTCTGCTGGTCGCTGATATTTTTCAATTTTCGGGCGTACCTTGCGGCATTCGTCTGGCTTTTGCTTCTTCTCGTGCTCATCGGTATAACAACGGTAAAATTTTACAGAACAAACAAAATTGCGGGTTGGCTTTTGCTGCCTTATTTTGCCTGGGTCTGCTTCGCCGGGTACCTCAATTTCGCCATCTGGCAGCTGAATCCGTAATCAGAACATCGCCGTTTTTTCAAGCTCCCGCTTCAGCTTCAAAATAATCTTTTTTTCAAGGCGGGAAATATACGATTGGCTTATGCCTATCATATCCGCTACCTCTTTCTGTGTGTGCTCCTTTTCTCCTTTAAGGCCGAAACGGAGCACCATTATTTTATGTTCCCTTTCGCCAAGACGATCCACAGCTTCGTTGAGCACCGCCTTCTCGGCATCCTGCTCGATGCCTCTGTTTACGCAGTCGTTTTCGGTTCCGAGGACGTCCGAAAGCAAAAGCTCGTTGCCGTCCCAATCAACGTTCAGCGGCTCGTCAATAGAAACTTCGTTTTTTTGCGGCTGGGTTTTGCGTATGAACATAAGTATCTCGTTTTCAATACAGCGCGAAGCATAGGTCGCAAGCTTTATCCCCTTGCTCGGAACAAAAGTATTTACCGCTTTGATAAGCCCGATGGTGCCTATGGAAATCAGATCTTCAATGCCTATTCCCGTTGATTCAAACTTTCTTGCAATATAGACCACCAACCGAAGATTGTGCTCAATAAGCATATTTTTCGCTTCGGTGCTGCCCCCTTCGAGAAGTTCAAATACCTTTTCCTCCTCATCTTTTGAAAGGGGCGGTGGAAGATTATCCGGGCCGTTTATGTAATATAATTCCCTGCAGAAATGTTTCAGCAAAAGTTCAAAAATCCGCATTTTCATGCCGTTCATTACGTTCATCGTTGTCACACCTCCGAAAAAATTCCGTCTGTTTCCTTAAGAACAAGATTCTTGCCGATTATCAATGTTTTTTCCGGCGCATTCCGTGAAAGCGCAATCATGATATCCTCCGCTTCAAATTCGCCTTTTTCGTTTTTTATAACAAGCTTTTCCGGTCGGAATGCCGGCATGAGCACGGAACCGGAAACAGTCCTGCATGGTATCAGTCTAAAATTATATTCCGTGCTCAAATCTCCGTTTTCCATTGCAAGGAGCAGCCCTTCCGGAAGTATTCCGCTGACCGATTCAGCCGATGCAACCGCAACAGGCGTTCCGCTGAACGGTTCGCAAAGTGAATTTCCCGTATCCTCAAAGCCTTTGAGCACGGTCGATTTTCCTCCGTAAAAAATCCTTGCCATCGAGCATCCTTCCGGTTCTCCGTGCCTGAAAAGTCTTCTCAAAATCTCCGTAACGGCGAATGCCGCCGTCCCCGAAAGAACGATTCCCATTGCGGAAAACTCGAAATATACTATTCCGCCTTTTACAAAAAACGAATCCGCACGGACGAGCGAATTTATGAGCATCATGAATCCGGAAAATAAAAATCCGCATATATAAAAAATCATAAGCAGCCGAAAAAATTCCTTCGGCTTTCTTTTTCCGAAGGCGATGAGCACCATGACCGCCGAAGCCGCAAACCTCGTAACCGCAAAAACCGCTTTTGAAAGCGGGAAAAGTATTACGAGCGAATAAACCGCGCCCAAAACCGCCGCAAAAAGCCCCCGAAGCCTTTTAAATTGTGCTCCCGCAAGGCGAGCCGTTCCGAAAAGCACGAGGTAATCCACCGCAAGATTTATCACCAGAAGGATATCTGCATATATTACCGTCAAAAACATTCCCCCTTCTGCTGAAAAAATTATATCCCTCCCGGAATGTTTTTTCGGTCGAAACATATACCTTTTCAAATTTATGTGGTACAATATTATTATCCTTTTTCATGGAGGAATGGAAATGATTTATATAAGAGAATTTTTCAAAACCGATGCAAAAGAAGCCGCCGATATATGGAACAGGGTCGTTGAGGAAGGCGCCGCTTTTCCTCAGCTCGAAACACTTTCGGCAAGAGAAGCCTTAAAGTTTTTTAATAAACAGGATTTCACCGGCATAGCTTTTGATACCGATACCGGCGAAATGGTCGGGCTTTATATCCTCCACCCGAACAACATCGGTCGCTGCGGACATATCGCCAACGCAAGCTATGCCGTAAAAGCAGATTGCCGCGGAAAACACGTCGGAGAAGCGCTTGTGAGCCATTCCCTGAAAAAAGCCGCCGAACTCGGATTCAGGGTCATGCAGTTCAATGCCGTTGTTGCCTCCAATGCTCCGGCGCTCCGCCTATATGAAAAGCTCGGCTTCGTAAAGCTCGGAACGGTTCCCGGCGGATTCCTTATGAAAGACGGACATTATGAAGATATCGTCCTTTTTTACCATACCCTTTGATTTTTCTGCCCGCTTTGCGGGCTTTTTTCTTTCGTTTTTCATATTATAAAATGCAGTATCGTTACAGGAGGCGTATTTTATGAAAAACGGAAGAAAAGGCTGTTATTGCGATGAAATCTGCGGAAAGGAAGGACTTGATTACATAGGCGAATTCAGTCCTCACAGGCTTTCCGTTATCCGTTACGAGGAGGATTCCGAATACATTTTTGATGCTGACGAAGAAAAAGCGATGATTCGCGGTGATGGACCTGTGATAGACACCTGTCATTAAATTGCACAAAAGCCCGGCTTTTTCAAGGCCGGGCTTTATCATTTAAGCCAAATCAGCATTTTTTCAAAAAAATTACGTTTTGCACAAAGGTTTTCCCCCATGTTTATGCAATAACACATGATGATTGGTGAACAGGCATAAAAATAAATGTTAATTTTTATGGAATTTTTACTAATTTGTATTGAAAAAATGACTGTTATATATTAAAATATGTAATGGACATTTTTAAGTTTATGTTCTACTGAAAGAGGGGTACTAATGTCAAATAGATTATTTCAGGGTATAATACACCAGATGCATGACAGTATCGGTCGTACTGTCGGCGTCGTTGATGACTGCGCTTCCGTCGTTGCCTGCAGCGACCTCGCGCGCACCGGTGAAAGAAACGATTTTCTCGTATCCGATTACGGCTCCACCGATGAATGTCATATCCGCGACGGTTTTACATACAAAACCTTCGGCAGTGACGAAAAACCGGAATACGCGGTTTTTGTTGCCGGAACAGACGAACTTGCGGCGCAGTTCTGTTCCCTCATGGCCGTTTCCCTTGCGGGCATCAAACAGTACTATGATGAAAAATACGACCGCGCAAACTTCATCAAAAACGTAATTCTCGATAACATTCTTCCCGGCGATATTTATATCAAGGCGCGGGAGCTTCGCTTCCCCACCGACGTTTCAAGGGTCGTTCTTTTTATCCGCGTCCTTACTCATAACGATATTTCCGTTTTCGACGTTGTCCAGAATCTCTTCCCGGATAAATCCAAGGATTTTGTTTTCAGCGTAAGCGAATCCGACGTAGTCCTTGTAAAAGAGATTCGTCCGGGCATCGAAAGCTCCGACCTCGAAAAGCTCGCCCGCTCCATCGTCGATACTCTCGGCAGCGAATTCTTCACCAGAGTAAACATCGGTATCGGCACCACCGCCACCGGCATAAAAGACCTTGCGAAAAGCTTCAAGGAGGCTCAGGTCGCCCTCGAAGTCGGAAAGGTTTTCGATACAGATAAAACCATCGTCAGCTATGACAACCTCGGCATCGCAAGGCTTATTTATCAGCTCCCCACGACTCTTTGCGAAATGTTCCTCAAAGAAGTATTCAAAAAAGGCTCCATCGAAAGCCTCGATCAGGAAACCCTTTTCACTATCCAGAAGTTCTTTGAAAACAACCTCAACGTTTCCGAAACCAGCCGCAAGCTTTTCGTCCACAGAAACACCCTTGTTTACCGTCTTGAAAAAATCAAAAAACTCACCGGACTCGATCTTCGCGAATTCGACCACGCAATCGTTTTCAAGGTTGCTCTTATGGTCAAAAAATATCTTTCCGCAAATCCTGTTAAATACTAAAACAATAACCGTTGATAGTGAGGTATAACATTGATAGAGTTTCAGAATGTTACCAAAAAATACCCCAACGGCACCGTTGCGCTCGATGACGTAAGCCTGCGTATAAACGATGGGGAATTCGTTTTTATTGTCGGTTCCTCCGGCGCAGGAAAATCAACCCTCATAAAGCTCATGCTTCGCGAGGAAACGGCGAATTCCGGCGTTGTTAAAGTAAACGGCAAAAACCTCGGAAAAATGGCAAGATACAAAATCCCGAAATTCCGCCGTTCCATCGGCATTGTATTCCAGGATTTCCGCCTTATCCCGAATATGACCGCCTATGACAACGTTGCTTTTGCTCTCCGCGTCACCAACGCCCGCCACAGGGATATAAAGAAAAAAGTTCCCTATATGCTGAACCTTGTGGGACTTGCCTCAAAAATGAAATGCAAGCCCGAAGAACTTTCCGGCGGCGAACAGCAGCGCGTTGCCCTTGCACGCGCTCTGGTCAATTCCCCGAGCCTTATAATCGCGGACGAGCCCACCGGCAACATCGACCCCGAGCTTTCCTTTGAAATCGTTGACCTTCTTAACGAGATAAACAAGCTCGGCGTAACCATCGTTATGGTAACCCACGAGCACGACCTTGTTGAAAAATTCAACCACCGTGTAATCACCATCGAAAAAGGCGTCGTTATCCGTGATACCGAAGAAATGGAGGCGAATTTATGCTGAACAGTTTCTTCTATCTTGTAAAGCAGGGCTTCAAGAACCTTTGGAACAACCGGCTTATGTCCCTTGCTTCCATAGGCGTTCTTGTTTCCTGTATGCTCCTCATCGGCGCGGCAATGCTTCTTTCCATAAATATTTCAAGCGTTGTCGATACCGTCGAGGATCAGAGCGAAGCCATCGTATATCTTGACGATGACATCACCGACGCAAAAACCGAAAAAGTCCGCGACGGCATCATTGCCACAAACAAAGTTGCGACCATCGAGTTTATCTCCAAGGAGGAAGCCCTTCTCTCCATGATGGAATCCCTCGGCGACGACGGAATTCTTTTTGACGCATACAAGGACGAAAACAACCTTCCGGATTCCTTCCGCGTTACCTTCCACGACGTTTCCAACCTCGGCGAAACCGTTGCGTATATCGAAACACTTGAAGGAGTTTATTCCGTCTCCGCCCTTACCGAAGTTGCCGAAGTAATCACCGGCGCAAAAAACATGGCATACATCGGCGGCACCATTATAATCGGGCTTCTCATCGCCGTTTCCCTTATGATTATCGGAAACACCATCAAAATCACCGTTTTCAGCAGAAGACGCGAAGTCAACATAATGAAATACGTCGGCGCGACCAACGGATTTATCCGCCTTCCTTTCATCGTTGAAGGCATCAGCCTTGGCGTAATTTCCGGCGGAATTTCCTACGGGATCATCTATTATGCCTATGATTACCTTGTGAACTGGGTTTCTTCCCAAAAAGCCGCCTGGTTCAGCCAGATCATTTCCGACCTTGTCCCCTTCTCCGTCGTTTCCGATTATCTTCTTATCGGATTCATCGGCGGCGGCGCATTCATCGGTCTTTTCGGCTGCGTTGCCTTTATCGGCAAACACCTCAAGGTATGACAGAAAAAGGAGGTTCTTATGGCAAACAAAAAATTCAAACGCATTCTCCTTTCAATTCTCTGCTGTATTTTAGGCGCAGTTATGATTGTTTCGGCTGCTCCCGCTGTTTTCGCCGATGACACCGATTCCGGCGAAACTTCCGAAACTTCCTCCGACCCCACCGAGGAGGAATACCGCGAAGCCATTTCCAACCTTCAGGATGAAGCCACCCGTGTTCAGGAGGAAATGGACGAATATAAGAGCGAGATAAGCAGCATCAAGGACGAAAAAAAGAAACAGCAGGCCCTTGCGAACTCCATTGACGCCGAAATCGACTATATTCAGGACTGCATCGCCATCACCAAGGAAACCATTGCCGTCACCGAACAATATATAAACGATAAAATCGCCGAAATCGAAGCCAAGGAAAAGGATATCGAACAAACCCTTGACCTCTTCCGCGAAAGAGTCCGTGCCATCTATATGACCGGCGGCTATTCCGATTCCACCAATTCCCTGCTCATGCTCATAACCTCCAGCAGCATCTCCGAATTCCTTACCAGAAGCGAATATCTTGCGAGAATTGCCGAGCATGATGAAAAAATGCTCCTTGAGCTTCGTCAGGAGCTTATTAACCTTGAGGAAGAAAAAGCCGCCCTTGAAGCTGAAAAAGCCGTCCTTGAAAGCGAAAAAGCCGAGCTCGAAGCCCAGGAAGCCGAACTTGAGAAAAAGCTCCTCGAGGCAAAAAGCTCAATCCAGGATCTTTCCGCTCTTCAAAACGAATACGAGGCAAACTACGAAGAGCTTTCCGCCCTGCAAAAACAGATTCAGGCGGATCTTCTCGATATTTATAAAAACCTCAACACCTCAAACGAAGCCTATGTCGGCGGCGAAATGATGTGGCCTGTTCCCGGCTATTCCACCATCTCCAGCTATTACGGCTGGCGCTTCAACGGAACGGATTTCCATACCGGCGTTGACATCACCGGTTCCGGAGTCCACGGTGCACCGGTCGTTGCCGCCAACACCGGCACGGTCGTTTTTACAAAAAGCGTTCCCTATAACGGTTATAAATACGGCTATGGAACCTACATAATCGTTGACCACGGCGGCGGCATAACCACCCTTTATGCCCACCTCAGCGCCATCGACGTTTCCGTCGGCGATATCGTCGTTATGGGCCAGCAAATCGGCAGAGTCGGCAACACCGGATGGAGCACAGGCGCTCATCTTCATTTTGAAGTCCGTGTTGACGGAACCGCCGTCAACCCCATCGGTTATATAACCTAATTCATAATTAAGGAGAGATCTATGGGTAAAAAAATAAGCTTGGGTACTTCCCTTACCCTCATTCTCATAGCGGTTACCATCACCTTCACCCTTACGATGGTTTTTTCTCTTAACTATTTTAACGGAATGGTAAGCAGCATCACCGAGCGTGAGAATATGTACGCAAAATTCACCGAAATCGACAGTCTCGTCCGACAGAACCATGAAGACGCCATCGACGAATCCGCCCTTATGGATGCCGTCGCAAAAGGATATCTTTCCGGCATTGACGACCCCTATGCCAAATATATGAACGCTAAAGAGTATGCCGCATACGTCGAAGCTTCCGGCGCGACCGTTGCCGGCGTCGGCGTTACCGTTTCCATGGACAGTGACGGCTATATGCTTGTAACAAAGGTGTATGACGGTTCCACCGCTTCTTCCGCAGGTATTCTTGCGGGCGACCTCATCGTCAAAGTCGACAGCATTAACCTCACCTCCGAAACTTTCGCGGAAGCGGAAGCTCTCCTCATCGGCGACGCCGGAACCAAGGTCACCCTCACCGTCCGCCGCGACAGCGAGGATACCGAAATGGAAATAACAAGGCGTGTAATAAACCCCACTACCGTTCTTGCCTCTTCATTTGAAAATTATCATTATATCCGCATCGAATCCTTTGCGGAATCCACCCCGGACCAGTTCAGCAAGGCAGTCGAAAAAGCAATCTCTAACGGCGCAACCGCCCTTATCCTCGATGTGCGTTCCGTGAGCGGCGGTCTTGTTTCCGCGGCGGCGGATATGATAGACAAATTCGCCGGTTCCGGCGATATTCTTTACGTTGAATACAACGGCGGAAGCACCGAGGTGCTCTATACCTCCAATTCCCGCGATACCGTTATTCCCGTTGTAGTTCTCGTCAATGAAAGCACTTCCGGCGCGGCAGAATTCTTTGCCGCAAGCCTCAGGGATTTTGATATTGCCAAAATAGTCGGTACCCAGACCTTCGGCAACGGTTCCCTTCAGGAAATATACAAGCTTGATGACGGTTCAGCGATTCAGCTCACCATCGGCAAATATTATCTTGCCAATTCAAAAACCGCATGGGAAGGAACCGGAATCACCCCCGACCACATCGTCGCTCTTGATTACGTTCCCGACTTTACGGATGTAACATATCTCGATCCCTCCATGGATTTCCAGCTTGCGAAAGCCATCGAGGTTGCCGCATCTTCCGTCGCGGCCCAAGCTTCCGCTGAAAGCGAAAATTCCGAAGAAACCGCTTCAGAAGGCTGATGCTACATTATTTTTCTTGACATTATGGCTTTACGCGCATATAATTGTAATATTACGGTCCATCTCAGGAGGATACTTTACCATGGATAAAAAAGTTGTTGTAACCGCAAGCGGACTCAAAGCTCTCGAAGAAGAGCTCGAAATGCTCAAAACCGTCCGCCGCAAAGAAGTTTCTGAAAAAATTCGTGTTGCCCGTTCCTATGGCGACCTTTCTGAAAACAGCGAATACGATGAAGCAAAAAATGAACAGGCCATCGTCGAAGCAAGAATCGCCGACCTCGAGGTAATGCTCAAAAACGTCGTTATTCTTGATGAGAGCGAGCTTGCAAGCGATACCGTTTCCCTCGGTTCCGCAGTTAAACTTTATGATGAGGAATTCGAGGAAGAACTCGAATACACCATCGTCGGTTCCACCGAAGCAGATATCGACCTCGGAAAAATTTCCGACGAATCTCCCGTCGGAAAAGCGCTTCTCGGCAAAAAAGTCGGCGACGTCGCCGAAGCCGTTCTTCCTTCCGGCGATATCGCAAAATTCAAAGTAATCAGCATCGGCTGATAAAAAGCACAAAAGGGCACCGCGTTGCGGTGCTCTTTTTTTATTCCCTTTTGGAATAGTTTTTTTCAGCATATTGACAAATCAGCTTAGGCAGGTGTACAATATGCTTGTAAACTATTACATTTGTAAAACAAGGAAAGGAGCTTTCGCATTATGAAAAAATTGATTTCGTTAATTCTCGTTTTTCTGCTCGTTTTTTCCTTTTCCGCCTGCAATGAAAAAACGCCGGACGAAAGCTCTGCCTTTCCTTCGGAAGGCGAAAGCTCCGCCGACGAATCTTCCGAAACGGGAAATTCCGAACTTCTTGAGGAAACGGACACGGTTACATGGACTGTTAAACTCCCGGAATGTTTTTCCGAATACCGCGAAGGCGTTGTCAGATACAGCAGCATCGACCCTGAAAGCGATTTTGCGAAAGATGCCGTGGAATTTGCCGAGGCTAAATTGAATAAATACTACGGCGAACATCCCGGTACTGTAAGTTTTGAAATAACAGGACTTGAAATTGATATTCCTCAAACTAACTGGTACGTCAATGATTACTACTATAATTCCATTCTCAGAAATAACGACCTGCTCAATAACTTTCTGATTATACGATTCCGGTTTAACATCGAGATGAGCGAAGGTTCTGAGTTTCTTTTTCCTGATTCGGATTTGAGCCAGCCAATCGAAGGACATATGTTTATCGTTTATGACGCCGAAAACATATATGGTAATGAATACGACGTTGACGGATATCTTTGGAAACATTTTACCGGCAACCTTTGGCCATGGACTGATTATTACGATGTTTCCGATGAACGGCTTTTTGAGGTTTTCTATTCAAGAAACCGCCCGGACCAATACCCTCTGCATACATTTATTGAAGCTGATGGTGAAGATGCCGCCGCGGCTGTTGACTGCATGAGAGAATATCTTGAAAAGGGACTTGAAAACGACCCGGCGGTGCTCAGTTATGAAATAATCAATATTGAGCCGGATATAAATCATACCAACTGGTATATCAACACCGTTCAGTGGACGGATTTCAGCTTCGGCACCCTTTGGCAGAATGTAATTTGTCTTAACGTCACTTTTTTAATGGATGTTGATGATGCGGCGGAAAAGTTCGGCGAATTTTCCGCTCCATGGGGTGATTACGATAACATTCCTGTTGAATATAACTTTTATCTTGTCCGCAATTATGATAGATGGGAAGTTTTCGACGGTTCAGGCTTTCCCCATGATGCTTTTGATGACCTTACTGACATTGACCTTATACGGGCGATAAATATGCTTCCGTAATAAATTCAAAAAAGCCCGAAAAATCGGGCTTTTTCTTTTGTTTTTCTGTTGTCATTTTCTTTTTTATATGTTAAAATAAGATGTTCTAATATGCAATAATATAACCTTATTGAAAGGAAGATAAATAAATGGCTGAACAGATTCAGGAACAGCAGGAACTCAGCGCGGAACAGCTTTCCGAGCTTCTCCAGATCAGACGCGACAAGCTCACCGCTCTTCGCGAAGCAGGCAAGGACCCCTTCACCATCACCAAATATAACGTAACCGATTATTCCGGAAACGTAAAAGCCAACTTTGTTGATCCGCCCGAAGGCGAGGAGAGCACCCAGGTAGTTTCTCTCGCCGGACGCATTATGAGCAAACGCGGCATGGGAAAAGCTTCCTTTGCTGACATTCAGGATAAAGAAGGCAGAATCCAGCTCTATATCCGCAAAGATATGGTCGGCGAAGATGATTACGCAGACTTTAAAAAATGGGATATCGGCGATATCATCGGCGTTGAGGGTATTGTTTTCCGCACCCATATGGGCGAAATTTCCATTAAAGCAACCAAAATCGTTCTTCTCGCAAAATCTCTTCTTCCCCTTCCGGAAAAATTCCACGGCCTCAAAGACCAGGAACTCCGTTACAGACAGAGATACGTTGACCTTATCGTAAACCCCGAAGTTAAGGATACCTTTATCAAACGCAGCCAGATTATGCGCGAGCTTCGCTCTTTCCTTGACGGCCGCGGCTTTGTCGAGGTCGATACCCCCATCCTTACTCCTTTTGAAATCGGCGCTTCCGCAAGACCTTTCCTTACCCACCATAACACCCTTGATATGGATATGGTTCTCCGCATCGAAACCGAGCTTTACCTCAAACGCCTTATCGTCGGCGGTTTTGACAGAGTTTATGAGGTCGGCCGTATCTTCCGCAACGAAGGTATGGATACCAAGCACAACCCCGAATTCACCACCATCGAGCTCTATCAGGCCTTCACCGATTTCCGCGGTATGATGGATCTTGTCGAGGATATGATGAAAACCGTTGCCATGAACGTTTGCGGAACCCTCCAGATCAATTACCAGGGCAAGGAAATCGACCTTTCCCACTGGGAACGTCTTACCATGATCGAGGCTGTAAAAAAATATTCCGGCGTTGACTTCGCAGAAGTTTCTTCCGACGAGGAAGCCATCGAGCTCGCAAAGAAACACAATGTCGAGCTTCCCGAAGTTCCCACAAAAGGCGCTATCCTTGCCGAATTCTTCGATGCATTCGTTGAAGAAAACCTCATCCAGCCCACCTTCATCTACGACTATCCCGTTGAAATAAGCCCTCTTGCAAAACGCAAGCCGGAAGATCCCGCATTCACCGAGCGTTTTGAGTATTTCATCAACGCAACCGAATTCGGCAACGCATTCAGCGAACTCAACGACCCCATCGACCAGAAAGGCCGTTTCGAGCGTCAGGTCGAGGAACGCCTCGCTCTCGACCCCGCAAGCAAA
Organism: uncultured Oscillospiraceae bacterium; assembly: GCA_964581405.1. Taxonomy (GTDB): domain Bacteria; phylum Bacillota; class Clostridia; order Oscillospirales; family Ruminococcaceae; genus UMGS1668. Next base: position 17,308 of record CAZOOL010000018.1, read on the forward strand.
GCCCAGGTCGACTATGACTACGTAACCGCTCTTGAATACGGTCTTGCACCCACCGGCGGTCTTGGCTTCGGCGTTGACAGACTCGTTATGCTTCTCACCGACAGCGCATCTATCCGCGACGTTCTTCTCTTCCCCACCATGAAACCGAGAGACTGATAAAAACACAAAAGCGCCCGCATGCGGCGCTTTTCTTTTTTTAAAGTTGATGATATAATAATAAAAATCATATTA
>CAZOOL010000019.1:0-9038 GCA_964581405.1 uncultured Oscillospiraceae bacterium
CTTCGCCGAAAAAGCGAAGGGCTGTTTTGTGTTTTTGCGATATAAATTATTGTTTGGTTTTGCAGCGTATTATCGGGAACGTCGTAGGGGCGGCCCTGTGTGGCCGCCCGAAAAAGCAACGAAGCAATGCTAAAAACGGGCTCCGCGTTCTTAATTAATCCCTCATCCACCGTGCCTACGGCAACGGTCCCCCTTCCCCTCTGGGAAGGCATACAAACAATTATTTATCTTTTTCTGTGACAAAGTCACTGAAAAAGATAATCCTTTCGGCTATAATGAATTCAACAAAGGAAAACAAAAGCCGAAAGGATCGATAATATGTCTGTCAAAGTTTTAAATAAAGAAAATTTCGAAGAAAACGTACTCAGAAGCGAAGGTTCCGTTGTGGTGGATTTCTGGGCACCATGGTGCGGACCATGCAGAATGCTTTCGCCGGTTGTTGACGAGGTTGCCCTTGAACTTAAAGAGGTTTCGTTCGGCAAGGTGAACGTCGATGACGAAAAGGAGCTTGCTGATCAGTACGGAATAATGAGCATACCCGCTCTCGTTCTTTTCAAAAACGGCGAAGCGGTCAATACCATGATCGGCTTCCGCCCGAAGGAAAGAATCCTCGAATTTTCAAAGAGTTAATCTCTTGAGTGCTTCAGAATCAGTCACGGTAAGCCCGCCCCTCGAAAGCTCGACATAGCCTTCGGATGAAAAATATTTGAGCATTCGTGAGACGACCTCCCTCGCGGAGCCCATATATTTCGCTATCTGTTCATGGGTCAGCTTTATTTCGGGGCTCTTGCTCTTTTCCGTTTCCGAAAGAAGGAAAAGAGCAAGACGCTTATCAAAGCTCATGAAAAGAATCTGCTGCATGACCCACATAACGTCGGAAAAACGGCTTACGGTTTTTTCGAGGAGGAAAACCTTCATTTCCGGGTGCCTTTCGGAAACACGCAAAAAAGAGCCCGGGCTAAGAATGCAGCAGCGGCTGTCCTCTTCCGCATCGACGTAAACGTCAAAATTTATGGAATCGAGAAGACAGGAAGCCGAAAGAACGCAGATATCCCCGGCATAAATGCGGTAAAGGGTTATTTCTTTTCCCTCTTCCGAAAGGATATAGACCCGAAGGCAGCCGGATTTTACAAAGATTATCCCGGTGCAAACGGTTCCGTTATGGATATTCGAGCCTTTTTTATACTCGGCGCAGCCGGCGCCGTTCATAAGGTCGGTTTTATCCGCATCGGAAAGACCGCCCCAGAAAGGCATTGATTTTTCAAAAATAAGATGGCATTTTTCACAGGGCATATTTTTCCGCTCCTTTGAAAAGTTTTATGAATTAAATATATCCCAACTTCCTCCGTATGTCAAATGAAAGGAGAATAATTATGTATATCAGAATGATAAAAAGAAGGCTTATTTCCCTTGGAGCGGCGCTTATTTTCCTCTTTGCGCTGTCCTCGATGCTTTAAGGAACGCCTGCCAAGGGCGTTCTTTTCATTTTAAATCCTACCCCGTCAATTGTCTGTTGTCTGGGTTCATTTTAAGGCGGAACGGTCAGGACCTTTCCCTGCGGTGGGAAAGGGAGCGGACGGGCAGATAATATCCGCCCCTGCGGTGAAATTTACTTGCGGACGAAAACAAGACAGATTCTCCGAGAAGGTTGTTGGCAACATAAAGCTTTTTTCTTGTAAAACTCTCTTAAATATTGTATAATATTTATTCAGTCAAATCCCAGTGAGGAGGTTCCTTATGAAGGCTGCGTTTTTTACCCTTGGCTGCAAGGTGAATCAGTATGAAACACAGATAATGGAGCAGGCTTTCAGCAAAGCCGGCTTTGAAATAGTAGATCCCGAAAGCGGCGCGGACGTTTATATTATAAATTCCTGCACCGTTACCGGAACCGGCGATAAAAAATCCCGCCAGATGCTGCGCCACTTCCGCCGCAAAAACCCCAACGCGGTTATTGCCCTTACGGGTTGTTACCCCCAGGCTTTTCCGGAGGATGCCTCTGCCCTTCTGGAGGCGGACGTCATTACCGGCGCTGCGGACAGAAGCCAGGTGCTTCCGGCGGTGCTCGATGCTCTTGACGGGAAACGCGTAGTTCATATTACCCCCCATGAATCTTTTGAGGAATTCGAGCCTATGCAGGCGGACGGTATGCTCGACCGCACCCGTGCTTTCGTAAAAATCGAGGACGGCTGTGACAACCGCTGTTCCTACTGCATCATTCCGAAGGCGAGGGGACACGTCCGCTCGAAGCCCCTCAAGGATATTGAACGGGAGCTTGAGAGCCTTCTTGCGAAGGGGTATAACGAAGTGGTTCTTGCGGGAATAAACCTTCCTTTCTACGGACGCGACCTTGGGCTTGGGCTCATCAACGCGGTGGAGCTTTCCTGCGATATTATGCCGAGGGTGCGCCTCAGTTCCCTCGAGCCGGAGCTCCTTACGAGAGAGGATACCGAGCGCCTTTCAAAGCTTCCGAACTTCTGCCCCCAGTTCCATCTTTCGCTCCAGAGCGGCTGCGACCGCACCCTTAACCGTATGCGCCGCAGATACAATACCGATATGTACCGGGAGGTCGTGAAGAATATCCGCGAATTTTTCCCTGAAGGAAGCCTTACCACCGACGTAATAGTGGGATTCCCGGGAGAAACGGACGAGGATTTTGAAGAATCCTGCCGTTTCATTGAGGAAATTGGCTTTGCGAAGGTGCATATTTTTCCCTATTCCAGAAGAACCGGCACCGATGCCGCGGATATGCCCGACCAGATACCCAACGCTGTAAAAACCGAACGCGCAGCGAAAATGGCCGAAAGGGCAGAAGCTGTTCGCCAAAAATTCCTCGGCGAACAGGTCGGAAAGACCGAATCCGTCCTCATCGAATCTGAAATTAAGGACGGAATGATGCAGGGATATACCATGAACTATACTCCGGTTGTCATTCCGGCGGTGAAATCCCTCCTTTGCACCGTGCAGGAGGTTGTTATCACCGGGATTTCCGGCGACGTTTGCCTCGGAAGAATAAAAAATCCTCCGGTGGGATACGACCCTATGGGAATGTTCTGATAAAAACGAACGGATTTTTGAAAAAAACACGCTGTTTTGGGCGAATTTTTGTGCAAATCAAGAAAACGAAAAAAATCAAAAAATTTTTCAAAAAAAGTGTTGACATTTTGCCCCTGCTCGTGTATAATAATCAACGTTGACCCCACAAGGTCATTGTGGCCCGGTAGTTCAGCTGGTTAGAACGCTAGCCTGTCACGCTAGAGGTCGAGGGTTCGAGCCCCTTCCGGGTCGCCACTTTGCTGATGTAGCTCAGTAGGCAGAGCACTTCCTTGGTAAGGAAGAGGTCATCAGTTCGAATCTGATTATCAGCTCCATCAAGCCGCTAAAAAGCGGCTTTTTGCTATTGTATGGAGCGTTCATATAGATGAACTTCGCAGACGGAAAAAGGTTTTCGTTTCGCGGAGTTATTTTTTTTGCCTTTTTTGCGGGAGGCGAATTTTTAATAATCCGGCGGAAAAAACAAAAACTATTTTCATCAATAAAAAGGAGAAATGTTTTTTTGAAAAGCTATACCATTTCCGTCGATCCTGCCGCCGCGAGATTTTATGAAACCGTTGCCGCAAAAACCGGAACCACCGCCGAAAGGCTTATGGCGGCAACTCTTTTCAGCTTTGCGGGGGAACTTTCCGCAAAAGCGGCAAAGGAAAATCAAAAAACGAAAAGCTGAAATCAAAATATTGTAAAAATCGCCGATATACGCTATAATTAAAACAGAAGAATTAATTATAAGGCGATGATTATATGAGAATACTTGCGATAGAATCTTCCTGCGACGAAACCGCCGCCGCAATAATCGAGGACGGAAGGAAGATAATCTCTTCCGTGATCAATACCCAGGTTGCGGAACACGGACTTTACGGCGGAGTCGTTCCGGAAATTGCTTCCCGCCGCCATACTGAAAACATCGTTGCCGTTGCGGAAAAGGCTCTTTCCGATGCGGAAATGACCCTTGATGAGGTGGACTGCGTTGCCGTTACCGCCGCTCCGGGGCTTATCGGCGCGCTGCTCGTCGGCGTCAACTTCGCAAAGGGGCTTTCCCTTGCCACGGGCAAAAAGCTTATCCCGGTGCATCATCTTAAAGGGCATATTGCGGCCAACTATCTTGCTCATCCGGAGCTGAAGCCGCCGTTCCTCTGTCTTGTCGTTTCCGGCGGGCACAGCCATATCGTCGAGGTTTCCGATTATACGAAATTCCGCATCCTCGGCAAGACCCGCGATGATGCCGCGGGCGAAGCCTTCGATAAGGCCGCCAGAGCCATGGGGCTCCCATATCCGGGCGGAGTTCACCTTGATAAAATGGCGAAGGAGGGCGACCCCAAGGCATTCAAGCTCCCGAAGCCGAGGGTTGAGGGAAGTCCGCTTGATATGAGCTTTTCTGGACTTAAAACCGCCGTTGTGAATATACTGCATAATGCACAGCAGCGCGGCGAAACGATCAGCGTTCCGGATCTTTGCGCTTCCTATCAGGACGTCATTTGCCATGCCCTCGTTGACAGAGTAATGCTCGCGGCGAAGGAAGGCGGATACAAGACCGTCGTTGCCGCCGGAGGCGTTTCGGCGAACAGCGGGCTTCGCGCGCTTCTTGAAAAGGAATGCAAGCGCCGTCATCTGGAGCTTTTTGTTCCGCCGCTGGAGCTTTGCGGAGATAATGCGGCGATGATAGGTTCCCAGGCTTATTATGAGGCCCTTGCGGGGCATTTTGCGGATCTTTCGCTCAACGCAAGACCCACCATGCCCATTGATGAGGATTTTTAATGGAATATAAAGGATATTTGCAATTTGAACATCTTGTTATTGCAAATATCCTTTTTTGTTATCACAAAAATAATTTATTTTGCATAAATTGATATAAAAACTTGCAAAAATCTATTGCAAAGGAGAAACAGAAGGTATATAATATGCCTATGGACGTCTTTTTCGGAAAGGAGCTGTAACCATGACGAACAATCCCCACGTATTAAACTGGATAGACGAAATGAAGGCCCTTGTGAAGCCCGATAAAATTGTCTGGGTAACAGAAGGTGAGGAACAGATAAAAGCGCTCAAAGCCGAAGCCGTCGCAACGGGTCTTATGAAGGAGCTGAACCCGGAAAAGCTTCCCGGCTGTCTTCTTCACAGAACGAAGGTGAACGACGTTGCAAGGGTCGAGGCGAGGACTTTCATCTGCACGACAAAGAAGGAAATGGCAGGCCCCACCAATAACTGGGTCGAAAAAGATGAGATGTACGCACGCCTTCGTCCGCTGGCTGACGGCGCCATGAAAGGCCGCACCATGTACGTTGTGCCTTACTGCATGGGGCAGATCGGTTCGCCTTTCGCAAAAATCGGCATCGAGCTTACGGACAGCATCTACGTCGTGCTCAATATGGAAATAATGACCCGCATGGGTCAGCAGGCGCTTGACCAGCTCGGCGATTCCGCCGATTTCGTTAAGGGACTCCACTGTTCCCTTGACGTTGACGAGGAACAGCGCTATATCGTTCAGTTCCCGGAGGATAACACTATCTGGTCGCTGAACTCCAACTACGGCGGAAACGTGCTCCAGGGCAAAAAATGCTTTGCGTTGAGGATCGCTTCCTGGCAGGGCTGGAAGGAAGGCTGGATGGCGGAGCATATGCTCATTCTCGGCATCGAAAATCCGAAGGGCGAGATAAAATACGTCACGGCGGCGTTCCCCTCCGCCTGTGGAAAAACGAATCTTGCGATGCTTATTCCGCCTGAAATTTACCGCGAAAAGGGATATAAGGTCTGGTGCGTGGGCGACGATATCGCGTGGCTTCGCATAGGAAAGGACGGGCGGCTCTGGGCGGTCAATCCGGAAAACGGATTTTTCGGCGTTGCGCCGGGAACAAACGTGAAATCCAATCCGAACGCCCTTGCGGCGACCATGAAGAACACGATTTTTACCAACGTTGCGCATAATCTTGACGATAACACCGTCTGGTGGGAGGGGCTTGATAAGAACCCGCCGGAAAACGCAATAGACTGGAAGGGCAACCCCTGGAGCGGCAGCACCGCGGCGGAAAAAGCCGCGCATCCCAACAGCAGATTTACCGCGCCGGCGAAAAACTGCCCCTGCGTGAGCCCGAAATTTGACGACCCGGAGGGAGTTCCCATTTCCGCGATGATTTTCGGCGGAAGGCGAGCGAAAACCGCGCCGCTGGTATATCAGTCCCGGGACTGGAAACACGGCGTTTTCGTAGGTTCGACTATGGCTTCCGAAACGACCGCAGCCGCGGCAGGCGCGGTCGGTGTCGTTCGCCGGGATCCCATGGCGATGCTTCCGTTCTGCGGATATCATATGGCGGATTATTTCGCTCACTGGCTTGAAATGGGTGAAAAGCTTGGGGATAAAGCCCCGAAGATTTTCAACGTCAACTGGTTCCGCACCGATGACGGCGGAAAATTTATCTGGCCGGGATTTGGGGATAATATGCGCGTTCTGATGTGGATTCTCGGGCGCTGTGACGGTACAGCAGAGGCGGTTGAAACTGCCATAGGCTATGAACCCAGACCGGAGGATATAAACCTTGAAGGGCTTGATATCACCCGTGATACCCTTTCCGACCTTCTCTCTGTGGATAAAGAGCTTTGGAAAACAGAGGCGGAGGGAATCCGTGAGTTCTATAAGAAATTCGGTGAAAAGCTCCCGAAGGAACTCATGCAGGAACTTGAAAAGCTTGAAAAAAATCTTGAATAAAAGAAAAGCGGCTGTTCGCCTTTGGGCGGACAGCCGCTTTTTCGGGCGCATACAGGTGCGCCCTTACGATGTTTTCAATGTTTTGCCGCAGCGTTAAACGACAATTTGCGTTAAGGCTGCTGTTTACCGCAGTTGAGGCAGAATTTTGCGGAAACGTCGAGTTCCTTTCCGCAATAGGGGCAGAATTTTGCTTCGGCGGCTTCGGCTTCGGTTTTTGTACCTTTGAGGGTTTCGATTTCCGAGCGAAGGTCGGAGATGGTTTTTCTGCTTGCGATAACGCCGGCGTACATGGACATGACTTCTTCATCAAGGGTTTCGCCGGAATCCATTTTTGCAACGTAGTATTCGCCGATTTTCTGGATTATGCTGTTGAGGCTGCGCTGTTCGGAATCCGCTTTTGCGGAAAGCCTTGTGGTTTCTATGACGTTATTGGTTTTTTCGGTGGCGGTTTTTGCAAAATCGTTGATTTTATCGAGCAATGCCATGGTATAGCCTCCTTGGAATATGATAAATTCATTTTACTATATTTTAGTCAGAAAGTCACCGGAAATTGCTAACTTTTTTATTGTAAGAAATTAAAATTTATTTAACTTTTCTTTCTGCCGAAAAACAATGGGGATGCCGGTATTCAAAGCATTGCCCCCGAAAAACGCTTCGAAGGGTAAATATCCTTTCAAAACTGCCTTTACAAAGCGCAAAAAGCCTTGATATTTACATAAAAGATGCTATAATATAGTGGAAAAGGTGGTGTTTTTGACTATGGCTTTTGTTGAAAGAAAAAGATGGCTTTTCTTCGGATTGCCCTTAACCTTTACGAAGTACACCGTAACCGAAGAACAGATCACCATCAATTCCGGACTTTTTACCCAGGTTGAAAACGACTGCTATATGTATAAAATACAGGATACCGTGCTTTCCGTTTCGCTTTTTCAGAAGGCTTTCGGGATCGGTACGGTAGTCTGCAAAACGAGCGACGTTACCCACGGTCAGCTTGTGCTCAAAAACATCAGAAACGCAAAAATCATCAAGGACTTCATCGTTGAATGTTCCGAGGAACAGCGCATGATGAGAAGAACGATCAACACGCTCAATATCGACGCCGATGCTGACGGCGATTTCGACGGAGAGCTTTGATAAGAGAAAGGAACGTTTGAAATGACCAATTTTTCCGTTGTTAAAGGCAATATCGTCAACATGAAGGTTGACGCAATCGTAAACGCAGCAAACACCAGCCTTCTTGGCGGCGACGGTGTTGACGGCGCCATCCACAGAGCCGCAGGTACCGAGCTTCTCAGCTGCTGCAGAAGAATCGGCGGCTGCAAAACCGGCGATGCGGTAATTACCCCCGGTTTCAAGCTTGACGCAAAATACATCATTCATACTGTTGGACCTGTCTGGAACAACGGTCTTACCCACGAGGCAGAGCTCCTCCGCCAGTGCTACATCAAATCCCTTGACCTTGCCGTTGAATATAACTGCAAAACCGTTGCGTTCCCTTCAATTTCCACCGGCGCATATCGTTTCCCCCTTGCAAAAGCCGCTGAAATCGCAATCAACACAATTCTTGAATATCTTGAGCAGGACACCTGCCTTGAGGAAGTTTCCATGGTTTGCTTCGATTTCAATACAAAAGCCGCTTACGATAAGGTAATGCGTGCTCTTGGAAGACTTGAGGACGAGGAATAATTCCGAAGAAAACGAAAAAGCCCGATTTTATCGGGCTTTTATTTTTTTACTTAAAATATTTTTCAAAATAATTTTTGTTGTTTTCAAAGTGTTCGTCTATATGTTTTTGCAGAACAGAAATTATGTATTGTGATAGTTCCTTTTCATTGCGTTTTGCAAGAAGTTCAAGCCGGAAAGCAATATCGGGTGTAATAGATATAAGAATATCAAGATTTTTGAGTTTTTCTCCGCCGCAAAAAGTCAGATATTGATTATCGTACATAAAAAACGCTCCTCTTTCGGAATATTAAAACAATAATAGGTCAAAAACACCCTAATGTCAATAGGTCAATTTGCCATAATATAACCGAGGTGTTTGTTATGACAAGACTTAAAGAACTTAGAAAAGAACGAGGATATACTCAGGTAAAAATGCAGATGCTCACCGGAATCGACCAAAGTGATTATTCAAAAATCGAACGTGGAGTGCGTTATTATACCTTTGAACAATGCGTTAAAATTGCAAAGGCGCTTAACACAAGCATGGATTATCTTGCGGGACTTACCGATGAAAAAGAACCTTATCCGAGGTCGAAAGAATAAAGCCCGATTTTATCGG
>CAZOOL010000019.1:9138-16761 GCA_964581405.1 uncultured Oscillospiraceae bacterium
TGAATAAAATGCATCATTGCGGCGGCGGTATGATTTGTTTGCTGCAGTTTCCAACTGTTACCGCCGTAACCCTTGACTTATTTTTATAATGTGGTAGAATATTATACGATTGGTCTTGATAGGAAGGCGTTCCCTTATGTGCAAAAGCGAAAAAACAATCGAAACAATGGCGGCGGATATCCGCGGCGGAGATTATTCCGATTTCGGAAAGCTTTTGCAGCTTTGCGCCTATATCCCGAAAGAAACCCTCGAAGAAGCCCATAGGCTCGGCTATGAAAACGAAGATATTTATCAGGAAGCGGGCATTGCTTTTCTTCATGCGCTCCACAGTTATGACGAAAAACGCGGCTTCGGTTTCAGGACTTATGCTTCCGTCTGCATAAAGAATCACGTTTCTTCGCTTTTGCGAAGCAGCCGGAGGGCAAAAAATTTCGCATTGACCGATTATGTTTCCATCGACGATATCGAAGTTCCCTCGAAAAGCGAACCGGAAGCGGACTGGATCGAAAAAGAGGCTTTTTCCGAGATGAAAAAGCGTATCCTGAGCGTCCTTTCGGATTTTGAATTTGAGGTACTGCGGCTTTATCTCAAAGGCTTTTCCTATAAAGCCATCGGCGGAAAGCTTTGCAAAACGGAAAAATCCGTTTCAAACGCCCTTTCGAGGGTAAGAAAAAAACTCCGGAGCGAAATTTTGCCGGAGTGATGATTATTTTTGGTATGCGGCCGTTTTCGGCTGGATATACGAATGCTCCGTGGCAACCTGGCAACATCTATTTTCCATTTAGCGGTTGTGGTGAACCAAGGGCAAATACATTTTTCGAAAAAGAAGAGGTAAAAACATGTACGAAGACAAAACCTTAGTTTGCAAAGAATGCGGCAAAGAATTCACCTTCACCGCCGGCGAACAGGAATTTTATGCGGAGCGTGGATTTGTAAACGAGCCCCAGCGCTGCAAAGAGTGCCGTGATGCACGCAAAAACAAAATCAAAACCCAGAAGGAAATGTACACCACCACCTGTGCTGCCTGCGGATGTGAAGCAAAAGTTCCTTTCAAACCCAGAGAGGATCGCCCTGTTTACTGCAGCGAATGCTTCGCAAAAATGAAAAACGAAGAATAATTTCTGAAGTTTTCAGATTTATAAAATCCCCGACCTTTCGGTCGGGGATTTTTTCGTTCAGAGAAGAAGGAATATTGTTTACCGCACCGAAGCGGAGAAAGTAAGCGGAGCTTATCCTATAAACTCGAGCTTTTCAAAATCAATGCCGCCGGAAAAAGTCGCGGTGCTGTATGCGAAAAGTATCTGGCCGTAATCTCCGGGGTCTATATCCGAAAGGAGCACCTCGTTTGCGCTGTTGAGGTCGATGAAGGTCAGCTTTTCGTAATTCGTTACGAGGAAGGGGAGCCAGCTTTTGGCGCTTTCGTCCCCGAAAATGAGGATCGAGCCGCGTGTGCCGGTGCTCTGTACGGCGGTTATATCCATTCTTGCGGAAAGACCGCCGAAAATCATGTCGGTTTTGTCTTCAAAGGCGTTTTCGTTATAGACGAAAAGGCTTTGGGATATATGGGAGGTTCCGTTGGCGTTGAAGCGCTCGATGATATAGTCCTGTTCTTCGCCGATGTATTCATAAAGGGTGATAAAATCCGGCGAAGCGTAGCTATGGAAAAAATCCGTCGAAAGGCTTCCGTAAAAACCATGGGCAACATAGGCGGCGGAAAAGGAATCCATGGTGTTCCGGGTGATCCCAAGACGGCTGCAAAGCTCGCCGTAAATATAATATCCGCCGAGGCTTGTGGGAAGATCTTCCGTATGGTAGTAGATATATTCGCCGCGGTGATCATAAAGGGTCTGATAGATATCCGTAGTACGGACTTCGCCGGCGAATTCGGAATACATACGGTTTATCATATTGCGCTGGTTGAAAATATCCTCGCTGGCGTAATTTTCAATTTCCTGCTGAAGGATTACGGCAGCCGTTGGAACGAGCATGAAATAGGGTTTTGTCTGGTGTTTTTCCGCGAAGCTGAGAATATAGTTCTTTGCGGAGGAATAGGTTCGGGAAGTCGGCTTTTCAATATCCCGAAGAAGGCTTCCTTCGCTTCCGATATAGATGTTACCAAAGTGGCGCACCCCGGAAAAATAGCGGATGCTGTCCATGATTCCGGAAAGCTCCTCGCGGAAAGGTATGCTTTCGGAAACGGCGGCTTCAAAATTCTGGAGAACGGTTCCTTCGGAGGGAAGATTTTCCGCCGAGGAGAGGTTGATTATTGAAGAAACGCTCGCAAAAAGAACCATTGAGATTATAAGAAAAGCGGCAGTTTTTTTCATCGGGGAAGATCCCTCCTTTCGTGTGGGCTGATAAGTTTCAGAGAAGCTCCGCAGTTACAAGGATGAGCAGCACAGCGCTTTCGATAACCGCAAGGGCGCTGTATAATCCGGGAGCTTTTTTACTGAGAAAGCGTATGAACATACTGAAAGCGCTTATGAGGAAAAAGGTTCCCGCCACGAGCACGAACATATTCTGTGAAATGATATAGGAAACTTCGTCGGTCATCATCTGAGTTCCCGCGCCAAACATTGCCTTGAAGGTGGGAATGATGGAATTTACATCTTCCGCGGAAAAAATCGTCATGGAGAACATTGTCACGGCGAAGGTATATCCTCGCGCAAAAATTCGGGGAATATTTGCGAGGAGTTTTTTGAGGAGAAATTCCTCGATTATGATGAAAGCAGCGATATAAAGACCCCAGACGATATAGTTCATTTCGATTCCGAACCAGATTCCGCAGAGCATACATATGAGAACGGTGTTCACGACGAACTGGGGTCTTGAATTTCTGTCGTTGCGGAGAACGTCATAGATATAATGGCGGAAAAAGCCCGTTACGGTCATATTGAATCTGTCGAGGAAATCCCCGACGGAAGGACTTTGGAACGGGAAATAGAAGTTCTTCGGAAGCTCCATTCCAAAGCAGCGCCCAAGCCCCCTTGCCATATCGCAAAATCCAGAAAGATCGAAGAAAATCATCATCGAGAAAACGAGCATATCAAGCCACGCGCCAACGACGGAAATTTCGCCCGAATTTGCCGCGGCAAGTTTTTCGTGTATTTCCGCAAGGGGCATCGCAAGGATAACGTATTTTGCAAGACCGCGGATAAAAAGATAGAGGCCGCTTCCGGTTTCGGAAAGGGAAAATCTGTCGCCCGCTTCGGTTTTTTTGACGCTGTTTGTGCGGATAAGGGGACCGCGGGAGAGCTTTCCGAAAAATCCGGTGAAAACGGTGAAATCCGCAAGGGAACGTATCGGATTCGCTTCGCCTTTATAAACGTCAACAAAATATCCGATGGCGGTAAGGGAAATCACCATCGCCCCGAAAGGCGCAAAGCCGCCGGAAAGCTGGTTCATTATGGAGGAAATAATTATTACGGCCGTATTGAGAGTAATGGCAAAAACAAGAAGGATTTTTCTGCTTTTCGGTTTTTCGGCGGCCCGGAGCATTGCTTCGGAAATTCCGTACTGTATCAGGATATCAACTATGAAAAACGGGAAAAGTTCCGCATCGGAAAGCAAAACGAAAGCCGCGGAAATAACCGCGAGAACGGCGCTTTTCAGCTTTTTCGGCGCAAGGTTGAAGATTATAAGCGCCGCGGGCAGAAAGAAATATAAAAACGTAAGGCTGTTTATTGCCATGGCGGCGCCTCCTTTCAGTTCGCTTTTATTTTTTCGAGGGCGGAAAGAAGTTCCGGCTCATCCGTTATTATCGGAAGAATTTCCGCGAGGGAATTGGCCGAAAGCATCTTTGGAAGCCCGTAATATTCGCAAAGCTTTTTGCGAAGTTCCGAAGAACCGCTTCCGCCGGAAAGCCCGAGTTCATAAAGATACGATTTCGCAAGGGGCGATTTGCGTTCGTCGGTTCCGTTTTCCGGGTCGATGCCGGCTTTCCGGAAAGCTTCGAGGAGCACAGCGGTGCTCATGCCCTCGACACCGATGAGATTTTCCTTTCCGGGGCGTTTTTTTCGTTTTTCTTTGCCGTGGATATCCGGAATAAAGACGTTTTTTATATTCGCCCTCGGAATGGCGGAGGAAAGGTAGTGCCGAAGCCGGAACCCGGCGGAATCCGAATCCGTTATGACTATGATGCCGTTTTTTTCGGCAATGCGCCGGATAAGGGCGAGCCGGTCGCGGTTGTTGTAAATCCGGAAGCCGCCGAGCTCGATTATATTCGCGTCAAAAAGCGGCGAAAGCCGGATTTTATCGTATTTGCCTTCGACTATTATTGTTTCCTTTATTTTAATACGTTTTTGTGAATTTTCCATGAATCCTCCGCTATTTTATGGAGAAAAGCTTTGCAACGGCTTCATCGAGGATTATATCCTCGTTTCCGCCGGTGCTTTTCATGCGCTGTTCCGCCGTCAGAAGGACGTCGATACATTCGAGAAGGGAAGAAGCCGAATACCTGCTCTGGGCGGTCATGGCCCTGTCGATAAGAAACTGGCGGGGCTTCGGATAGCTTTTGGGGAAATCCTTTGCCATATCGGATTTGTTCTTCCCGGAGGAGCGGGCCGCCTTTGCCCGGAACATATCAATATAGTTGGAAGAAAGAATATTGAGAATGAGGGGCGCTTTTTCTCCCATTTCGCGGAGTTCTTCGAGTACCTCAAAGGCACCCTTGCGGTCCCTTGCGGCGATTTTTGCGGAAAGGTCGAATATTTTCGCATCCGGGGTAGCGCAGGTCATAAGGTCGATATCAGCCTTTGTGATGATGCCTTCGCCTTTATACTCCGCAACCTTTCTCGCTTCATTCATAAGAAGGGCGGAATCGCTTCCGCAGCGCTCTATCATATAGGCGCAAAGATCCCGGTGGATACTGCAGTGATATTTTGAACAGGTTTTTTCGATAAGGGTGCCGAGCTCCGCCGGAGTCGGGGTCTCGCATCGGATAACTCCGCCGCCGCATTTGTCGATGAGCTTTTTAAGGGGTTCGAAACGGCTTTTTTTGCCGGTGGAGGTGGTCTTGCTTTCCTTTTTCGGTTCGGTATCAAGGGCGCTGAATATGAAAACAAGAACGGTTGAACCGCAAAGCTCGGAAACTTCCGTAACGAGCTGCTCAAATTTCTTATATTCGTTTTCGCCCATGCTGCCGAAAGGGATATCCTCGCAGACGACGCATCTTCTGCCGCCGCCGAAGGTTATTTCAAAGGCGGCATCGGCGATAACGTCCGCGGAAACGTTGCCCGAAAAGCGGTGGTTATCAAAGCCTGTTCCGCCTTCGGTGGTCATATTGACGATTTTATTGAGAATGGTGCGCTTCCTCTGGTCATCGGCGCCGCCGATAAAATAGCAGGGAAGAGGAACACCTATGCGAAGATGGCGGCGAACTTCTTCCATATCCTTGAAAATCATCCGGCATACCATCCTTTCTTTACGTTGTCTTTATAGGCGAAGAAGGTAACTTCGCCGCTTTTGAGGGTTATAACCTCCGTGGAACCGCTGAAATATCCGCTTTTATCCCGAAGGATAAGATATTCACAGCGAAGAGCGGGAAAATCTTCCGGAGTGAAGCCGTCGAGAATGATTATATCCGCCCGGCGGAAATTCGGTTCTATATCCATTATATCACATTCTTCGGAAATGTATAGAAGGGAAGTTTCGCCCAGCTCGACGGCAAAAACGCCTTCGGAGATAATTTCGATATATGCGCCTTCAAAAAGCTCGGTTTTGCCGATGGAAACGGATCCTGCGCCTTCATATCTCGATGAGGCATCAGAGAAGGAGAGAAAAGCGGCTTTTGGCTTCGCGCTTCGGACTGCCTCCAGTTCCGCAGCGCCGCTTTCGGCACCGACGCTTATTATGGTGTCATAACCGGTGCTGAGTTCGAGGGAATATCTGTCGGAAACGCCGAGCCCCTCGGCTATGAGCACGGAATCGCCGTCCTTTGAGCACGCAACCGCAATGCCGTGCTCAAGAGCCGTTACTTTTACTTTTACGACGCCGGAATAGAAAAGATTATCGGCCAATATCCCGCAGCAGAGCAAAACGGCACAAACCGCAAGAGCGTGGGGAACGAAGCGAAGAGTCTTTTTGCAAAATACCGGAACAAAAACGAGCACGGCGGAGCCTATGAGCCAGACGAATATCCAAAGTCTGTCCGCGCTTACATAGGCGAAGGGGAATTCCGCAAAAAGTTCCGCGATTTTGAGAAGGGCGCTGTCGCAGAGCATGGCGATGGAGGCGGTGCCTCCGGCAAAGAATCCAAGGAAGGGAACAAACCCTAAAATCACGGTAAAAACACCGAAAACGAGCGAATATTGGGCGAAAAACGATGCGAGAAGGTTCGAGGGAACGGCAACAAGCGAAATTTCGCCGAAAAACAGCGCCGAAACAGGAAGAACCGCAAGATATGCCACAAGGCTTACCGCGAAGGCTTCGATGAAAAATTCCGCGGCGGGTTTGCCTTCTGCCCGGAGCTTCGCGGTGATGAAATTTTTTATATGAGGCGCAAAAACTGTAATGGCGGCGCAGGAAAATACGGACATAAGGAAGCCCGCATCACAGGCGGCAAGAGGGTCGATGAAAAGAACCATAACCAGGGCGATCCCGAGATTATCAAGAGATTTTGAGCCGTTCAGCAGCAATTTCACGAGATAATGGATTATGAGCATAAAGCCGGATCTGAGCACCGACATTCCGAGCCCGCCGATGAACATATATGATGCCGTTGCAAAAATGAGCACGACGGTTTCCGCTTTGCGTACAGAGCCGGAGCTTTTGCGGTAAAACAGCAGCTTTTCGAGCAGACCGATGATTATGACAAGGTGCATACCGGAAATGGCGAGTATATGGCTCATGCCGCTTCTGCGAAAGGCAGTTGTGATGCTTCCGTCAAGCTTGCCGCTGCTGCCGATCAGAAGCTCATCCATAAAAGGCGCGTGCCAGCTTATAAAATAACTGTAAATTACGGAGGATATCTTTTCGCGGACAAGATTGACATAATATCCGAGGGAACTTTCGTCACGGCCGATTATCTCCATGGGAGTATCGGTATAGGCATAAATCGAAACGCCCCGGGAGCGGCTCGTCAGGATCTCGCTGACATCGTCACCGCCATAGACGTAAAAGGTTACGGAGCAGGAGATTTTATCATAAGGCTTCGCGGAATTTTCGTCCCAGCCGGAAACCTTGATTTTAATATTCTGCGGAGCGCCTTCTATTCCGATATAATCCGTTTCGACGGTATAGACGGGGTTCCCGCCGCCGGCGGAAACTTCCGTAACGGTGCCGGTTATTTCCGCGGAAAGCCCAGCAAGACCTTTTGCGGGATAGTATTCGCCCATAAGATTCGCACCGACGAGACTGAAGCCCAGCGCCGCCGCGATAAATATGGCGCAGGCTTCGGAATGATGCTTTGATATGATGCGAAGACCGATTCCGAAAAGAGCAAAAAATGCGGCGAAAACAAAGATTATATCGACCCGGAGAAAGGCCGCGGCAAAGGAAGAAGCGAGCATTGAAAAACCAAGCGCGGTAAGAAAATATATCATGCTTTTTCACCTTCCTTTTTCTTTTAATTATGCCAAAAAACCGGCGCTTTTTCAACACCTATTTTAGGAACTTTTATCGGAG
>CAZOOL010000020.1:0-6114 GCA_964581405.1 uncultured Oscillospiraceae bacterium
TTTTTCATCTCCGAAAAACCTCCTTTTGCCCCAAAAAATGGTATGCTTCTCAAAAGGTGCGGAAAAACCGCACCTTTAAATCAAAAAACAAATCAAATTTTATCTATCCGTTACCAGGCGTTTGCCTGTAATTTATGACTTTTTTCCGGTCTTGAATCCACCGCGTAGTTGACGTAATTTTCGTGGCTGTACGGCGCCGGATAATAGCTGAAATAAACTATTCCGCTCTTATAGCTTGCGCTGCCGACGGTTCCTTCAAAATCCAGCCCAAGGCTGAAATCAGAAAGAATGTTTCCGCTCTTATCAAAGGTGCAAATGGAATACTTTCCGCTTTCCTCATCGGTATAGATGAACATATATCTTCCGCCCTTGGTGCCGTCGATGCTCACGAACTGAATCGCGGAGGTTTTTCCTTCGGAAAGTCCTTTACCGTTTCCTCCGATTTCCGCAAAGGATTCGGTCATAACGCTGTGGGCATAGGTTCTGTAAAAGCGGAGGTTCCCGTCCGCCGATATAACAAGGGTGTTGGAATCAAGGAAATAAATCTGGGGAAAAACCTCGTTTTCGCCCGCAATACAGTCCTCGTAAATATCGACCGTCTTTGTTTCATAATCGTAATATGCGGCGGCAATTTTCTCCCTGCCGCTTCCCAAAGCAAGGTCAATATAAAGGAACATATCCCTTTCTCTTCCCTCGGGCGCTGCAAGGGCTTCGCCGCCAAGGTCCGTTCCGCTGAAAATTTTCGCTCCCGCAACGATATTGAGTTCCTTATTTATGCCCTCGATAAGATAAGCTTCGTTTTCTGCGCCGTCGCTATTGAACCATACCATCTTTTTCTCCGCAGGGAACCAAAGGGCAGTCGGCAGAACATATCCGCTGTCGGGGATGACAGCCTCTTCAAAGTCGGCGTCAATATCCTCCGCAAAGGCTTCGGTGCTTCTGAACTGCATCTCAAGCCTCGGTTCGATTCCGCCCTCGACGTAAACGGCGGCATAGCTCTCGTAAGTGAAAACAACGAGCCTGTCGAATCCTTCGGCCTGTTCCGTTTCAAGAACGGCGAATCTCCTCGGCATATAGATATTTCTGAAGCTGTACGAATAAGGGTCATAGCAATTCGTGATCCCGTAATAACCTCTCTCATAGACTATCTTCCAGTCGTCTGTCTCCGGATACTTTTCCGCAAGGTAATTCGTGAAATCCTTACATTCAAGAACGGAGGAAACTTCCTTCTCCGGTTCCGCAAGGTCGGAAATCCCGTTATATGTCACCCATCTGTCCCAGTCGGAATTGGATATGACCGGGAAAATTCCGTTTTCGTCCGGACCGGAAACAACCGGCCTCGGGTCGCTTTCGGCGGGCAGGGTAACGAAGTAATCCGCGCCCATCCATGTGATGCCGTAAATCACAAAATCCGTAAAGCGGTCCTCATCTGCGTTATAAACGAGCTTCGCATGGGATTTTTCTCCTGCTTCAATATATCCTGCGGCGGTTGCCGGGTCGTCCCAGCGGTAGCTTTCATGAACCGCAAGAAGTACTTCCATGCCGCTTTCTGTTTCGTATGCGGAAAAGAGCTCCGCATAGACCGTATAGGTCCCGTAATCAATATCAATGCCGTTTTCGGCAATATAGCCCTGCTTTCCGGCGGAAAGCTCGTCAATATATTTTTCAACCGTTTCAGAAACAAGAAGTGATATGTTGTTTTCCGAAGCGGTGCTGATTTCATAATAAGCCGCAATGGCAACTGTTTTTGCGCCGGAAATGATTTCTTCCTCCGTTTTCCCTTTTTCGGAAGAAGCCATGTTATCCGCCTTTACGCCGGAATTATAGTATTCCTCTCCTATCCAGCCGCCCATTTCGGAAAGAAGGAAGACCGTGAATTCCTTCTTTTTAAGGTCATAAACCACCTTGACCGCGTTGGAAACGGTCGTAAGGTCGTCTGTGGTGACGTCTTCGGAATATATGCTTCCGTAATAATAGGTTTCAATAACCTGGAAAAGCATCTCGACAGTGCTGCCGGTTTCAAGGCTCTCGCTGAAAATGACCCTTGCTTTGTATTCGTATCTGTCGAGTTTTCCGCCGCCGGAGGTAATCATCTCCTGCCTTTCGGCAACCATATTTTCAATATAATTTTCCGTTTCATCGGAAAGATATTTCCCGAAGTCGTTTTCTTCAAAGGTATTCATGCTGCGGTGAACTTTTTCGATAAGCTCCTGTGCAGCTTCACTCGCTTCTTCCGCGTTCGCGGGCGCGGAATTGACCGCCGCCGGGACGTTTCCTTCCGTTCCGCAGGCAACCATCATTCCGCTTATTATAACGATAAGAACCGCAATTATGAAAAGGACAATGCCCCTGTGGGTCCGCGGTTCAAGAACGGCGGAAAAGCGCTTTTTAAGCACCTTTGCGCCGCCGTAAAAGCTTGTCGAAAGAAGAAGAGGGCTGTTCTGTCCCCTGCGCATGATATTGAGGATCGTGGCGCAGTATTCCTGCCGGCGGTCGCCCTCCATAGCTTTTACCACCGCTTCATCGCAGGTTATTTCGATATCGTTTTCCGCATAGCCGCACATGGTTCCGACCATCGGGTTGAACCAATGGACCGAAGCCGCCAGCATCATAAGGAATTTGTAATAAATATCGCCGCGCTTATAATGTGTAAGCTCATGGCGAAGAACAAATTCATATTCCCCGGGCAAAAGCTGCTCCGAAGGAAGCAAAACCCGAGGATTGAAAAAGCCCACCATCATAGGGCTCTTTATAAGCCTGTTTTCATAAAGGCGAACCCTTGCGGGAACGCCCATTTCGTCCTTTATCCTTTCAAAAAGATCGAGGACTTCCGTGTTGGAAACCTCCCGGTTCCATGGCTTCGAGCGGATGGAAAAGCGGAAATACATGGCGACGTTCCAGCCGCATACAAGAACCGCTCCCACCGCCCAGATAACCGCGCCCACATAAACTATCGGATATATGAATATCCTCGGCTCGGTGCTCACGGTGTTTTCACCGGAATTTTCGGTGCTCAAAGCGCCGTTCCCGCCTTCATTGGAGGAAAAAACCTCTCCTGCGGCGTGCTCGGCGCCTGTTTCACCGTAAATTCCGGTGCTCAAGCCGCTGTTATCCATATAGGGGTTCTGTTCCGGAACAAAGGTTTCCTTTTCCGTTATTATCATCTCGTGGGGCGGAATTTCAACCTTGATAGGCGCGTTCGGAAAATCCATTTTCATCGGTATAACAAGATATACCGCTATAAACACCCAAACCCAGTAACGCCACTTTTTGCGGAAACTGTTTTCCGCAAGCTTTGAAAAGCCAAGAATAACCGCAATAGCAGCAGCGGACGTTATTGAAATTTCAAGGATATTTATAAAAAGATCTTCTATCACTTATTTCGCCCCCTTTCCGGAAATGAAAAATCAGATTCTTAATCGAGATAATGCCCTATATTATAATAGTAACAATTTTCAGTGGTTTTGTTTCGCGCTTTCGATAAATTTCTGGAGCTCGTCAAGCTCGCTGTCATCAATGGTGTTGTTTTCATAAAGATTTGCAACGAGCGCCTTTACGCTTCTGCCGCAGAATTTGCCGAGGACGGAACCGCTCTCAAAAGCAAGGTAATCCGCTTCGGGGATAAGGGCGGTATAAAGGTTTTTCTTTCCGCAGGCCGCGGAATCGCAGCGAAGGAAACCTTTTTCGGTAAGGCGGGAAAGGAATTTGAGAATGGTCGTGGGCGCCCATTTTTTCTCGCTGAGCTTTTCCTCGATATACATTCTGGTGACGGGCTCGTTTGCTTCCCAAATTGCCATCATGATTTCAAGCTCCGAATTAGGAAGATGAATGATTTCTTTTTTCTCTGCCATAATAATTACTCCTTTTTGACATACGTCTATGATAGTACCATTGTACGGCTGTAAAAAAATATTGTCAATAGCTTTTTAAAAATATTTTCAATTCATGCAGGAATTTTTTCTTCCGTAATAAATTTTCCGTCCTTTTGTACCTTTTCCGGCGGATTTTCCTCCGATAGATCTTTCAAATTCGGTCCGCGCCTTTTATTTGTTTTCCTTTCCGTTCAGTAATAAATCTTGTATTGCTCATACGGGATTTCCTTTTCGTTTCCGTTTTCATCGGTTACGATCACTTTTTCCACCTGCCAAAGTCCGCCTTTTTCGCTCATATATCTTATAACTTCAATATATTCAAAGCGCTCGCTGAGCTTGTTCCCATAATCGTCAACGAACCAATATCCCGCTTCATAGGGATTCCCGTTTTCGTCAAAGCAAATTTCGTATGCACTTTCGCCAAAGCAATAAGCCACGAGGAAATATCCGTCATCCTGAACGATGCGCTGCATATAGTTGTATTCGTTGTTTATAAGGTTTCCTTCAAAATCATAAATTTCAAGGCGCACCTCATCGGCCGTCTGGAACGCCCAGCCGATATAGGCATAGAGCAAACCGTTTCTTCCGCTGGTTGTTATACGTAAATAAAGGTTTTCAAGAATAACGTTGCCCTCCATATCCATTAAACCCTCTTTACTGTTGATATGGTCCCAGTGATATTCGGTAATAAAAAACTCTTCCCCGGTATTATATATAATACTTTCTTTGCCCGCGGACTGCTTTGTATGAAGATAATAGCCGCCGTTTGTTTTTACGGAATATCTGTAAAAATCCCCTTCGTAAGTTCCATCAAGGAACCATTCGCGGGTTCCGTTGCCAAAACCCTCCGGGTTAAGGATATAATAGTTTGCGAGGGGTTCATCATTTATCCGGTTCGCATCTTCATCAAAAATATAGTAAAGCGTGTTAGGAACTTCCCGGAGGAAAACGCCTTTTCCTCTTTCGGAAGCATATTCAAGGCGCGTACCTTCGGTGAAAAGCGCCTCATAAACTTTCTTGCCGCCGAGCTTCGATTGGCAAAGGTTTATTTCGTCAAAAATCGCCTCCGTCACGGGAATTCCTTCTTTATGGAAACCGAATTTCCCGTTTTCTCCGATATATGAAATATCGTCAATAATTTCTATTTTTTCATTCCGCGGTTCTTCCTTTTCCGGTTCATCTTCCGGATTTTCCTGAACAAAAGCTTCCGCCCCGCTCTGCGGGTCATCAATCGGTTCCTCATTAGCTCCGCAGGCACAAAGCATAAGCAGTGCCATAATCAATGCAAGCAGTTTCTTCATCAAAAAAGCTCCTTTCCCGTTTATTTTGTTTTTCTATTTCGCCTTCCTCAGCACGAATTCATCAAGCGAAACGCCGAAAAAATCGGCCATTCTCACAACCGTTTCGAGATCCGGCAAAGACTCGCCCCTTTCGTATTTGCTCACGGAAGTCTGGGATATATGCAAAACTTCCGCAAGACCTTCCTGGGTCATTCTTCTTCCTTTTCTCAGATCCTTCAGCATCGTAATCATTTTATACCACCTCTGACCAACCTTGTTTACATTTTTACATTCGTCTATTACACCATCATTTTACAACAGTCAAATAAGTCTTGTCAATAGGTTCGACCAAAAAATTTTATTTTTGTCAAACTTTTTTATTCAAACAAAGGGCGGAAAAATTTTCCGCCCTTTCAGATTATTCAAAAAACTTCCGTTCCTCCCCATTCCACAAGGGTAAATCCCCTGCGCTCATAGGTCGGAATGATCTGCGGTTCAATATCAACGGGCGCATCGAGCGCCTTCCAGACCATATGGATTCTTATCACGGTATCCGGTTTTGGGTCAACGGTGAGCTTGGCGATTTCGGAATATTCATCTCCGGAAAAAGAAATAAGGTTATATGGGTTTTCCTGCATTTTCGGCACCCAATAGGTGATGAAATCGTTGTATTCCCTTGGGGTAAGTCCCATTTTCGCAAGGGTTTCCCGAAGGAATTTTTCCGTTTCGCTGCCTTTGATAACAAATCCCTTTTCATAAGTCCATTTAGGTCTTGCCGTGCCTTCCCAGAAAAGGTAGTAATGTGTGGAATTATCCGCAAGGTTTATAAGGGTACCGTCCGGCTTTGCAAGCACCTTCCAGCCGTCATTGAGAGCCGGATATGTATAGGTAAGCCTTCCGTCAAAATCGAGATTTACGGAAACGACCGTTTCCGTTTCGGGATAGAGATAGATAACGGGCTT
>CAZOOL010000020.1:6214-16630 GCA_964581405.1 uncultured Oscillospiraceae bacterium
CGAGATTTACGGAAACGACCGTTTCCGTTTCGGGATAGAGATAGATAACGGGCTTTGCTGTGGCGGGGTTTGCTTCTGCTTCTTCCTCAACCGCAAAACTGTAAAGTTCATTAAAGGTTATGCCCGGTTCGGAAAGTTTGTAATAAAGGCTGTATTTCATATCATTGGAAACGATATAAAGTTCTGTTTCCGTAATGTAGATATCATAGACCGTATCTGTAAAGAAACTCATGGAAACATGGATATAATCTTCTTTAATTTTAGGGATTATTTCTTCGGAGGTGGATTCCGTAAGCCTTGTTGCAGGTGCTTCAACGCTTATGCCTCTGATTATCGGAATAAGCAGTTCAAAGCAATCCATTTCGTTATTGTAGGTTATAAAGTTTCCTTTATTAAGTGTTATCCAGACTATATCGACGTTCTTTTCGTTTGCAAGGCCGAGCCAATAAGAAATCTTGTTGTCGTTTCCGGAAAAATCCTGTTCCACAGTTTCTTTGAAATATACCCATGGCTGGGTTTTAACTATCCACGCCTGGTCCTTTTCATCTTCCGGAACGGCGCTTCCACTCAGGACAAAGCCGTTCTCATAAAGATAGAAAGTATATTTTTTGCCGTCTTCGGTTCTTGCAAACTCAACGGCGTCAACTCCCGAAAGAGGCTCGCCCAATTTTGCCAGCTCTTCGGGCGTGTTTTCAAGCCTTTCAGTCAAATTGCCATAACAGAGAAGTTGCCTTAAAATTTCGCTGCAGCTGCCGTTTATTGCAGTTTTGTCGCTGTTGTTGAAAATCGTAAGCGTAGTTTCAGTATTTAACGGAATAATATAAAACGTTCCCGTCCAATCACCCTGGGACGAACTTTCCTGATACTGTGCCTGTGTTCCCGCACCATAGATGAAATATTCATTTAAAAGATTGCGGAATTTTGTGTAATCCTCTTTCATTTGGCTTGCGTCAAAGCGATATGCGGCTTCTTCGCCTTTGTGGTAAAGGGTAAAATAACTTGTATCCCAAACGATTTTTATATAGTCGCCGGATTCTGTTACAATATGGATTTCTGTCGCAGCGGGGGTGTTGGGATTTGTAGGCTCACTTATCGCAAGATCAGTATCTTTAAGAATTTTGAGCAGCTCATTTGCCTGGCTTTTAGATATTCCAACTCTTGCTGTTCCGTCGGAAGAATCTCCGACCATAAAAGCCGTTATTCCATCTATGTTGACTCTGTCTATGATTTCTTCAAAATGGTTTTTCCAATATTCGTCCGCCCAGACAACTTTTTGTGGAAGAACGCTTGCGCTCGGAATATATTTTCCTTCCGGAACTTTTCCGTTATAAATCGCGGCATATAAATCATAGCCGATGGCGGGGTTTGTTTCTTCTTCATAGTATTCTTCCGCACCGGAAAGTATTTCTTCCGCGAGATTTCTTATATCATCAAATACCTCGCTGCATATCTCGCCGTCAAAAACGCTTGCGTTTTCATAGCCTTCTCCCGCTATAACAAGCCTTCCGTCATACCGTACCATTAAAATACTGTTATTTGCTTCAATATAGATTTCGAGCATCCCGCCGGTGTTTGGGTTTATCAATTCGGTTGTGCTTTCGATTTCAATTTTACCGATCATCCCAAGCAAAAGCCTTGCGGTTTCCTCATTCATTTCAACGGCATAATCTTTGTCGTTCGGCTGGGATATAAGAGTAATCCCCTCTATTTTTGTGTCACTCAAACCGGAACAAACGTTATTTATAAAATTGCTGTAATGCAATGCCTTATTTGAATCGGCAAGTTCCTCTTCTTCCGAAAAATCCTTCGAAGGAATAAATTTATTTGCAACTTCTCCGGAAACAATTTTTCCGGAAAAATCATCGCTGAAAATCGCTTTGCTTTCTGCATATTGCAAAACGTTTTCATTAATTTCAAACTTAAATTCCGCGTAGTAGGGAGTTGGCGTCAGCGCTTCATCAAGAAAAACTTCCCTTTGAAGAGTATAGCATCCGTTCGGAAGTGTAAAACGGTAATTTCCGTTGAATTTATCCGTGGGAATATTATCGGAGAAAACGGCGCTTTCGCCCGGGCGAAGCATAATGACTCCGTCATTTGCGCAAATTCCCGCAAATGTTCCTCCATTCGTTTCAGCATCCGCGGAATGATAAATATAGGTAGCCGATCCAAGCCAGATGGTCCTGTCGTCCGTATTTGTAATGATTGTTTTTACGTCAAGTCCGTTTTCCTTGCTGTATTTGGCTTCTGTTCCTTCTTCCATGACAATATTGTAGGATATTTCTTCGTTTTCCGCCGGCACGCTCGGATTCGTCAGGAAAATCACTCCCAATGCCAACGCCGCCGCAATGCAGAGAATGATGACAAGTACAGTTGTTTTCTTAAAGTTCATTATACATTTCACCCTTTCTTTGATGGCACATTCGCCGAAAGAAAGAACGCCGCCGTAAAGGGGGTTCGTTCCGTTTCCGGCAAGGGCAACAAGGCTTTCGGCGTATTCGGTTCGGATATCGTTTTTTGCTCCGGAAAGGACCGCTTCGTCGCAGGAAACCTCCATATCCCTTATGAAAGCGTTATAGCAGATCCAGACCAGCGGGTTGAACCAGTGAACGTAAAGAGTAAACGTCGCAAGGAGCCGCCAGAGGTTATCTTTCCTGCGGATATGGGTACATTCGTGGGAAATTACGGAATTAATTTTCGCCTCGTCATCGAGGTCGAAATTCATCGGAAGAATTATCTTCGGGTGAAAAAGCCCGCAGACAACGGGAGTTTTGAAAAACTCCGAAAGGCGGATTTTGTCGGTGTATTCGATACTTTCGAACCGGAGCTTTCTGAGCACCGCAAAATACCCGATCATTCCGAAAAGGAGCAGTGCCGACGTTCCGAAAATCCAGACCGTGCTCAAAATTAAATTTTTATCCATCGGAACGGTTGTGATATCCGGGCCGGTCACAATTTCTCCGGTTATTGCGGAATGATAGGGAGCATCAACGTTCGGATTATCCGCGCCCGAGTTTACAAAAACCGGGAACTCCACCTGCTCGTTTTCGTTTTCGACGAAAACAACCGAGGTTCCGACATTTTCTTCAACGACCGTCGCTTCCGGAACAATATTGAAGAAGCTGAGGTCGCTTTCGAGCGAAAACGGCACCATAAGGCGGAGAAAAACCAGCGCCCATGCGATATAGAAAACCTTTCGCGGAACCGCTTTTTTGAAAAGCAGACGCAGAACAAGCAAAGCCGCCATTAGCGGAGTTGCTCCGATAGAAAGGTTGACAACTTTCAAAAACAAATCAACGATCAGAAAAATCACCTCGTTTCGGATTCGGTAAAGCGGGAATCATTTCTTTTCGTTGATGATTTTTTTGAGGGTTTCCAGCTCCTCCGGCGAAATGCTTTCGTCTTCAAGGAACGCGGAGAAAAAGGCGCTTGCGCTGCCCTGGAAGAACTTATCGACAAGTCCTCTGGTTTCAGTCCTTCTCACTTCTTCGATGGAAAGCAGCGGAGTGCAGAGAAAGTCCGGTTCGCTGCGCTCGACCGCACCGGCCTCCACAAGTGATTTTATAATGGTATAAGTGGTGTTCTTGTTCCAGTCATAACGCTCCGCGGCCATGACGCAAAGGTTCTTCGCGGTGGTCGCTCCTCCTTCCCAAAGAAGCTGCATAACTTTTATCTGGGAATTATTTAGCTTTTCTTTTTTGTCTTTCATATGTGAATCCTCCTTCGGACTAAACTTATAGTCTTTACGGTTTCAGTATAGACTATTCTTATAGTCTTGTCAAGACTAAAGTTATAGTCTATTCCTTTTTGGAATATTTTATTTTTCAGTATAATACTTAAAAGTATATAATTTATATGTTTCTAATTTGTTTTTTGGCTTATTTATGCGGTTTTTTAAATATATACCCTTCTTTCCGAGCCTGCTCTTTCCGCGAAAAACATTTATTTGTTTTTTGCCTTGATTTAAAATAACAAAAAGGTTATACTTTGTTCAGAAGCATAACAAAAAACTTATAAGGAGCGATTTTCCCCATGACCCTTCGCCATATGAAGATATTCTGCGCCCTTTGCGATAACGACAGCAACACCACCAAAACCGCCGAAGCGCTCAATATGACCCAGCCTGCCATAAGCCAGACCATCAGGGAAATGGAAGAATTTTACGGCGTAAAGCTTTTCGACCGCGTCGGAAGAAAGCTCATCATCACCGAAGCCGGAACGGTGCTCCTTAAATACGCAAAGCGTATCTCCTCTCTTTTTGATGAAGCCGAAGAGGAACTGCAGAACCTCAACGAATACGGAAGCATAAGGGTCGGCGCGACCCTTACCATCGGTTCGCTTTTTCTTCCGCGGTATGCCGACGTGTTCCGGAAGGAGCATCCGAAAATCGACATAAAGGCTCTCGTCGCCGCGACGAATATCCTTGAACAGAAGATACTTTCCTTCGAGCTGGATTTTGCCCTCATCGAAGGTTTTTCCCATGACAGCTCCATAATCTCCGAAGAATATATGACCGATGAGCTTGTCATAGTCGGTTCCCCGAACGGGCCCTATCATGATAACCAGACCATCAGCATCGAGGAATTCAAAAAGCAGAAAATCATAGTCCGCGAAAGCGGAAGCGGCACAAGGGAAGTTTTTGAACGCGCGACTGAAAGAGCAGGCTTTTCCATGACCCCTTCCTGGGAAGCGGCAAGCGTAATCGCCCTTGCGAATGCCGCCATAAGCGGCCTTGGCCTTGCGGTGATACCCTATCGCAGCATCTGCAGTTTTATTGATTCCGGCCACCTTGTCAGAGTCAACGTGGAAGGCATCGACCTTAAAAGAAAATTCTATCTTATCCGCCATAAGGACAAACAGTTTTCCAATTCCGCCGAAATGTTCTATGCTTTTTGCCGTGATTACGTTTCGGATGAAACCGTTCCCTCCTATGTGTAACAAAAAAGCTTTCCGGATTTTCCGGAAAGCTTTTGTTTTTATGTTTCTTCTTCCGCCTCGGCCTTTTTCTTTTTCTTATAGACGATGGAAGACACTATTATACTGAATTCAAGAAGCAATACCATCGGTATTCCTATCATAAGCTGGGAAATAACGTCCGGCGGGGTTATCACCGCCGCAACGATGAATATCGCAACGATTATTATTCCCCGGTTTTTCCTGAGGAATTCCGGTTTTATTATTCCAAGATGGGTAAGAAGGAATACTATTACCGGCATTTCAAAAACAGCGCCGAATGAAAGCAGCATCATGTTCACGAACGAAACATAGGACTGTATCGAAAGCATCGAGGAAACCTCATCAATGGCTATTCTTATAAAAAATTCAAGGGTTGTCGGCAAAACAAGAAAATAGCAGAAAACAACGCCGAGAATAAAAAACACCGCGCCGAATATAAGCGTAAAAAGTATCGCTTTCTTTTCTTTGTCATAAAGTCCCTTTTCGATGAATGCCCAGATTTCATAAACGGTTATGGGCGAGCAAATCGTTATCGCAAGAATGAACGAAAGCTGGATATATACCGTAAGAAGCTCCGACGGAGTCGTATAAACAAGCTCCATTCCCGGGTTTACGTCCAAAAGGTAATTCATGATAAGCTCCGTCTGGCTGAAAAGCAAAAGCGCGGCCGCAAAGTTTACAAGAACGATTATTATCAGCCTTTTGCGAAGCTCATCAAGATGCCCGAAAAGCGACATTTCTTCTTTTTTCTTCAAAAATAAACCTCCCGTTTTGCGTTATGCAGCAAGAGGGATCTTATTTATCTTCTTCGGATTTTGCCGCAGAAGCTTCTTCGCTGAGGTCTTCGTCAAATTCCTTTGCGATGCCTTTTGCGCTTTTGCGGAATTCATTGAAAGCCTGTCCGATGCTTTTTGCAAGTGCAGGAAGTTTGCTGGGTCCGAAAACGATGAGTACGATTGCAAGGATGAGAATGATTTCCCCTGCGCCGATTTTACCAAACATAATAATTCTCCTAAAAAAATAAAATTGTTATATAGCACAAAGTCGTCCGCAGGCAATCCTGCGGACGATTCCTTGTGTTTTTGAAAGTATGTGGGTATTAATTATTTACCTACTTTGGAAAGTGCGTCGTTAACAGCGGCCATGATACCGTTGGAGGTATAGGTTGCGTTTGCAACAACGTCAACTTCAGTGGACTGTGCGTCGATGATTGCCTGAGGAATGGTGTTGAATGCAGGATCGGAAATACCTGCGGTTTCGCCGTGGGAAAGAACCTCGATGTTTGCGATCTTGTCGCCGTCCATGGTTACTTTAACCTTGATGGTGCCGCCGAAACCTTCTGCTTCGCCGATGTACTCGTTATCTGCAAGGGTTTCTTCTACTGCGGGAGTTTCTTCAACAACGGGAGCTGCCATGTATCCGAAATGGATGTTGAGGAGCTCTGCTGTTTTCTTTGCAACGTCACCGGAAAGGCCGCCGCAGCGAGCTTTACGGATGGGGTCTTTTCTTTCAACGCCTGCTTCTTTCATGAAGAGAGAAATGGAGTCGAGGCAGTTGATAGAGGGAGAAACGGTCTGAACGGGAGCAGTGATTTCGGGCTGGTAAATCGGAAGGGGAGTGCTGGTGTACCAGTCGTTGAGCTGTTTGGTGATTGCTCTTGCATCGTCAGAAGCGCAAACAAGACCGATTATACCGAGTGCGCCGCCCATTGCGCCGCAAAGAGAACCGTTAACATAACCTTCTTTGCCGTTTGCAAACATTTCTGCAGGGATAACGGTGAAGGGATAGCCGATTTTTTCGCTGAGCTCGGTGAGAAGTGCTTTTGCAACGCCGTAGCAGCAGCCGTTTTCAAAATAGCCTTCGTATGCGAGTTTTTCGACTCTGTCGAGGTCGAATTCGCAGCAGGTATAAGGATATTCGGGAACTTCGGGTTCACCGTTTTCGGTTGCCATGCATCCGGTTGCACCGAGGAGTGCTGCGCCGCCGAGAAGAACACCGGTTTTTTTAAGGAAATCACGACGAGATTCCATCATTGCCATAGTAAAATACCTCTTTCTCTTTTTCAAAAATGTTTTGATTTTAACAAACCTTGGTTATAATAGCATAATTTACAATAATAAGCAAATAATAGTTTTTTATTGTACCATAACCGAACACTTATAATACGACTTTATATGACTTAATGTCCCTTTATTTGTCGTTCGATTCCATAAAATCCCTTTTTTCCGCCGGTTTAATTTATAACAGCATTGACAGATTCCTTTTTTTGAGCAATACTATTACTATATTAAAAATCAAGGAGTATCTTATGAAAGAACTTTTGGAACTCTTTCTTGCCTTTGCCCGCATCGGCGGGCTGACCTTCGGCGGCGGCTACGCGATGCTGCCCATGCTCCAGCGGGAGGTCGTTGAAAATAAAAAATGGGCGAGCGAAGCGGAGCTCATGGATTACTATGCCGTCGGGCAGTGCATACCCGGGGTCATCGCCGTAAATACCGCCGTTTTTGTCGGCAACAAAGTGAAGGGCTTTGCCGGCGCGGTTGCGGCGGCCTTCGGCGTTGTTTCCCCTTCCCTTGTGATAATCATTGCCATTGCCGCGCTGATCCAGAGCTTTTCCGATCTTCCGATAGTCCAAAGCGCCTTTGCGGGAATCAGGGTCGGCGTTTGCGTGCTCATTTTTTCCGCGGTCACAAAGCTTTTCAAAAAAGCCGTCGTCGATAAATTCACCCTTGCGATTTTCGCCGCGACTTTCACCCTTACGGTGTTTTTTGATATAAGCCCCGTTCTCTTTGTCATCATTGCCGCCATTGCGGGAATGGTCGTTCACGTTCTCCGGCTGAAGGGCGGTGACGGCAAATGATTTATTTCCGGCTCTTTTTTGAATTCCTGAAGGTCGGGCTTTTCACTGTCGGCGGCGGGCTCGCCTCCCTTCCGTTTTTGGAGGATATGGCGGAAAACACCGGCTGGTTCACCTATCAGCAGCTTGCGGATATGGTCGCCGTTTCCGAATCCACCCCAGGTCCCATCGGCATAAATATGGCGACCTACGTCGGCTATACCGCAGCCGGTATTCCCGGTTCTCTGGCGGCGACTCTCGGCTTTATCGTTCCGGCGCTCCTGATCGTCACCCTTGTTTCAAAATTCCTTAAAAAATTCAGCGAAAACAAATTCGTCAAAGGCGCATTTTACGGGCTTCGGGCGGTTTCCGCTGCGCTTATATGCAGCGCCCTCGTTTCCGTGCTCAAAATCTCGCTCATTGATATCCCTCTTTTCCTCGAAACCGGAAATATTCTCGACCTCATAAGCATTCCCGGAATGATCCTTGCGGCGGTATGCTGGGCCGTGCTCAAAAAGTGGGATCCGCACCCGGTCGTCATTCTCGGCGGAAGCGCCGCGGCCGGAATTCTGCTCGGCTTCGCCGGTCTTATATAAAAACGAAAAAAAGCGTGCTCATTTTTGAGCACGCTTCTTTTTTGCGTTTGTTTTCATCTGTCCATGCCGCAGGGATGCGCCGTTTCGATAAGCGCCCTGTCGTTCATTACGGCATCATAAAAGCGGAATCCCCCGGCGAAGTTATATGCCTCATAGCCGTTTCCTTCAAGAATTCTGCTCGCAATATAGCTGCGAAGCCCGCTCTGGCAGATAACGTAAACCGGCTTGCCTTTTTCGATTTCGCCGAGCCTTTCCCGCAGCGTATCAACCGGAATGTTCCTGAATCCGTCAATATGTCCGCGGCTGTATTCTCCGGGCGTCCTCGTATCGAGAAGCGTCACGCTGCCGTCCCTCGGAAGCTTTTCCGCGTCATCAAGATGCCATTGCTTCACCGTTCCGTCGGCAACGTTGTCTATGATGAATCCCGCCATATTTACCGGGTCCTTTGCCGAAGAATAGGGCGGCGCATAGGCAAGCTCCAGTTCCTTGAGTTCCGTTGCCCCGAGCCCCGCCATAAGAGCCGCAGAAAGAACGTCTATGCGCTTGTCAACTCCGTCATAGCCCGCTATCTGGGCGCCGAGGAGCCGGAAGCTGCCCTTTTCAAAAACCACCTTCATGGTCATAACCTTGCCCCCGGGATAGTATCCCGCGTGGCTCATGGGCGAAAGAATAACCGTATCCGCGTCAATTCCGGCTTTCCGCGCGGCGCTTTCGCTGATTCCCGTAAAAGCGGCGGTAAGGTCGAAAACCTTGACTATGCCCGTTCCGGCTGAGCCTTTGTATATGCTGTCTTTCCCGCAGATATTATCCGCCGCAATGCGTCCCTGCTTGTTTGCGGGAGCGGCAAGCGAAACAAGGCCCGCTTTGCCGGTGACGGGATTTTTTACCTGAACGGCGTCGCCCACCGCATAGATATCCTTTTCGGAAGTTTCCATGCGTTCGTTCACGGCGATGCTGCCGCCGACCCCAAGAGCAAGACCCGCATCCTTCGCAAGGGCGGTTTCCGGCTTTACGCCCACCGCCATCACCGCCAAATCCGTCCTGATGTTTCTCTCTCCGCCGACGGAAACCTCGAGATATCCGTCCTTTTCCGCGAATCCCGAAACTTCCGTTCCGAGCATAAGGTTTATTCCGTGGCGGCGGACTTCCGCATGAACAAATGCCGCCATATCGGAATCAAATGCGGAAAGGAGCTGCTTCGATTTTTCGATAAGCGTGACCCTTAGCCCGAGCTCATGGAGATTTTCCGCCATTTCGACTCCGGCGAAGCCTCCGCCTATAACGACGGCGGATTTCGGCTGTTTTTTAAGGAGATACTTTTTGATATCAAATGCGTCCTCAACCGTGCGTATGCTGAAAATCCTTTCCGAATAAATCCCGGGGATATCCGGATAAACAGGCTTCGCCCCCGTCGCTATAATAAGCTTATCATAGCTTTCCTCGAATTCTTCGCCGGTTTCAAGGTTTTTCACAAGGACGCTTTTGCTTTCCTTGTTTATCTTTAAAACTTCGTGACGGAGCTTCGCGTCTATGTTGAACCTGCGTTTGAAGCCGCCCGGAGTCTGGAGCGTCAGCTCGTTTTTATCGGTGATAACGTCCCCTACGTAATACGGCAAACCGCAGTTCGCATAAGATATATATCCGGAACGCTCGAAAATCAGTATTTCCGCTTTTTCATCAAGTCTTCTTATCCTCGCCGCGGCGGTTGCTCCGCCGGCGACTCCTCCGACTATAACAACTTTCATTCGTTTGCCCACCTTTCCGAAATATATTTGTATTTATTATATTATATCACCAAAAAGCTCATTTTTCTGTAATTTTATCACAAAAATTCAAAAAAATCCGCAGGCAAGGCACCTGCGGATTTTTCTCTTTCATTTTCCCTGAAAACGAACCGTTTAAAATTACACTACTCTCAAACTCAGCCCGTGATAATCACCCGACATTGGCGGCGGGAAAGAACCCCCTTGCCGCAGTTTTTTGTCCGGGAAAAAGCTGCAAATCGCCCTCTTGCATTATGCGGCAAAACGC
>CAZOOL010000021.1:0-10923 GCA_964581405.1 uncultured Oscillospiraceae bacterium
ACGCGGAGCGCTTATCGAAATTAGACAGGGTTTATCCCTCCTCAGTCGCCTTCGGTGACAGCTCCCCCTCTGGGGAGCCTTTAAAGGCATATAAACAACAATTTATCCGAAACCCTTGCATATTTCAACAAATATTGATAAAATCATTTTAACATCAAAAAAAATCAAGGGGGATGCCGAAATGAAAAAAATCATCATCACAATGCTCATAGCCGTTCTCTGTATGACCGCCTTTGCGGGGTGTTCCTGCGAACACGAATGGAGCGAAGCCACCTGCACCGAACCGAAAACCTGTTCTCTCTGCGCCGAAACCGAAGGCGAGCCCTCCGGACATTCCTGGACAGAAGCCACCTGCTCCGACCCGAAGACCTGCGAAAGCTGCAAACTTACCGAGGGTTCCGCCCTCGAACACAGTTGGACCGAAGCAACCGAAGAAGCACCGAAAACCTGCACCCTTTGCGGCCTTACCGAAGGCGAACCTCTTGCTGTCGTCAACGAGGAAGCGGAAGAATTCTTTGCTTCCGATGGCTTCACCGTTGTTTCTTATACCATTGAAAGCGGGCTCAGCGTAAACCATACCATCGAATACGAATATGTGAACGATCCCCAAAACCCCACTCCGGTTCTTTATATCTATCTCAGCCCGCTTGCAGGCGCCGCTGATGCATATACCGCCGACCGCGCCATGTGGAGCACCTTTACCGAAAACGTTCGCACCTTCTCCGAAAGAGCATCCATTGTTTTTGAAGCAGATAACCATATGGTTGCCTGCTGTGTTACCCTTCTCGATGACCGCGACGCAGAAAAAGCACTCTATGTTGTCATAAACGGCGTTGTTGCGTATGACTTCCTTGCGGAATAATTTTCAGTTTATAAAAGAACCGTCTTCCGGAAAGCTTCGGAAGGCGGTCCTTTTTTATTAAAAAATATTCCGGTTTTGAATAATGTATTGACTCCATTAACTGCAGACGTATAATATAATTAAGTTATCAATTTGTCCAAGAAGGTGAATCAATGCTGAACAAAAAAATATTTGCGCTTGTTTTTGCGGCAATATTGATTTTTGCCTTTGCCGCCTGTGAAGTCGAAATCCGCAATCCCGAAGAACCGTCTTCGGAATCCGAAAACCTTTCGCCGGAAGAGATGACAGCGGAAGAACTCGCGGAATATATCGGATATCTCAGTTTTGAAACCATAAGCGAACTCGGATACTATCCCCAGTGGATGCAGCCCAACACTTATATTATTTATGACGAAAACTGCGTCCCGACCATCATTGAAGGCGGTGAACTCACCCCGAAAGACCTTATCGGCAGAGATGATATCATCTCTGTCGGCTTTGACCACAGCATCAAAGCCGAACCCAACACCAAGGCGGAATATGACCTCCACGGGTTCATTCAGAATATCTATTATCTCTGGCCGGACGGCAGCTATAACCTTGCGCCGCCGGAACCCGAAGAAACTTCCGAACAGGAAGATTCTCCTTATCTCTCCATAACATATATGCGGGATAATCCGGATACGGTCAGCGGACGCGAAATCGTTTTCTATACTTACGATATAAATTCCAAAACGCTTAAAGAAGAATGTATCGTTCCGTGCGATTCCTCTTATGCTTCCGGCGTTGTTTCCAAATACGATAATGTTGTCTATTATTCAAGCAACACCGAACCCGGGAATTATTCAGGCGGAAACTGCCTTTGGGTATATGATCTCGAAACCGGAAAAGCCTCCATCCTCAACGACGAAAACCATGAATACAACGATATTCTTCTCCTTGATGAGAACACTCTTTTAACGATGATGGTAACTTATGAACATCCTATAATGCCGGTTCTTCTTGACCTTGAAACAAAAGAATTTACCTATATGGCTGACGCAAACAACGAACCGTTTATTTATACAAGCGGCGCCACACAGCCGATATATAACTACAAAACCGGTATGTTCACCTGTATTTATTGGAATGAAGACGAAGAACGCGGAGATTACAGCTCTTTTAACGCTTCTATTGACCACTATCTTACTGTTGTTTCATCTGATTTAGTCAAAAATCCGGATAAGATTTTCACCCATAATGCAAGAATTGATGAAATGAATATGATTTCCGCTGTTCAGATTTCTGAAAATGAATTGCTTGTAGCAATGGAAAATATGATTCATTTTGAACTTCAAAGGGAATACTATTCAGTCATTTTTGAAGAAAATAAAACAACTTTTACAAAAGTTGACTGCCCATATCCACACGCGGATTATATTTCCAATCTTTACACGATAGATGAAGGAAAAACTTTTTTCTTTTACCTTTATAGAGATGAACTTGGGAATCCCCCCGGTATATATTCATATGATACCGAAACCGGAGAACTCGTTCCTATTTTGCTGAACACCCCAGAAAACAACGGCCACTACGTCAATTTTTCAATAGTCGGACCATAAAACAAAAATCTCCTCCCGAATTTCGGGAGGAGATTTTTTCATACAAATTAAACATTATTCTTTTCCGCCGCGGTAAAGGTGTTTTGCATAAGCATCGCAACAGTCATCGGACCGACTCCGCCGGGAACAGGGGTTATATAGCTTGCCTTCGGTTCGACGTTAACGAAGTCAACGTCACCGCAAAGCTTTCCGTTTTCGTCGCGGTTGATTCCGACGTCGATTACAACCGCGCCTTCCTTAACCATATCGGCTGTGATGAATTTAGCTCTGCCCACCGCCGCAACGAGGATATCCGCGCTGCGGGTTTCCTCCGCAAGGTTCGGGGTTTTGCTGTGGCAGATTTCTACCGTTCCGTTTTCATGAAGAAGCATCATAGCCATAGGTTTTCCGACTATGTCGCTTCTGCCGACGACCACGCATTTTTTGCCGGCCGGGGAAATTCCGTAGCGATGCAAAAGCTCCATAACTCCCGCCGGGGTGCAGGGTAAAAATCTGTAATCGCCGCGCATTATGTGCCCGACGTTTTCCGGATGGAATGCGTCAACGTCTTTTTCCGCAGGGATACAGGCAAGAGCTCTTTCGCTGTCAAGGCCTTTAGGCAGAGGCATCTGGAGAAGCATTCCGTCGATATCGACCCTTGCCGCATAGGAATTGAGAATGTATTCCAGCATATCCTGAGTGATATCCGCCGCAAGGGTAACGACCTCGCTGGCAACGCCTATCTCCTCACAGGCACGCTGTTTGTTGCGGACATAAACCTGTGAAGCCGGGTCTTCGCCCACAAGGATAACCGCGAGCGACGGTCTTTTTTTCTTTTCGGCAACCATTTTCTCTATTTTTTCTTTGAGCTCCGCGCGGACTTCCGCCGCGATTTTCTTACCGTCAATTATCGTCGCCATTTTCGGATTCCTCCGTTTCGGTTTTTTCTTCAGTTTCTGCTTTTCCCTTTTCGCAGTTGTTTTCGTAATCCCATCTGCATTCACCCTGAAGTCTTCCTTTTTCGGTTTCAGCCCAAATCCCGAGCCAGACCGGACGCTTTTCCGCTTTAAGCCCTTTCATCGCGGCAATATAAGCGCAAACGGCGAAAAGAGCCATAACCGTACCGAGAAGCTGGGATATTCTGAACGGACCTATCATAAGGCTGTCGGTACGAAGCCCCTCGATAACCATTCTTCCGAAGCCGTTCCAAGCAAAGTAGAAAAGAAGCATCTGTCCGTCGAATCTGCGTTTTTTCAT
This sequence comes from uncultured Oscillospiraceae bacterium, assembly GCA_964581405.1. Lineage (GTDB taxonomy): Bacteria > Bacillota > Clostridia > Oscillospirales > Ruminococcaceae > UMGS1668. The sequence goes on from CAZOOL010000021.1 coordinate 3,679, forward strand.
AACAAAGCAAAAGACAATAAGCCCCAGCGCGCACCAGAGGGATTCATAAAGGAAGGTTGGATGAACCGGTATGTTCGGGTCCATAACCGCGCCCATGGATTCCGTGGAATGGCTTATGATATAGGACTGTATTTTCGGGCTGGTCATGCCCCACGGAAGCGTCGTATTGCAGCCGAATGCTTCGCTGTTCACAAAGTTGCCCCAACGGCCTATTCCCTGACCGATAAGCACCGCTCCGCCCGCAAGGTCGAGGAACGGGAGCAGCTTCTGATCCCGGAGCTTGCAGCCGATAACAATACCGATGATACCGCCTATAATACCGCCGTAAAAACCGAGCCCGCCGCCGCGGATATTGAAAATCTCCATGATATTATCTTTGTATCTGTCCCATTCAAAGGCAACGTAATATGCCCTTGCGCCGATGATACCGAGAATCATGGCAAAGAATATAACATCAACAGCCCTGTCGGCATCAATTCCGAAGCGTCTGCAGTTTTTGAAAACGAACCCGATAGCAAAAAGAAATCCCGTAGCTATAATCAGCGCGTACCAATAAATATCAATGGAGCCTATGGAAAAAGCAATGCGGTTTATATCGAATTCAAGCCCGAGACCGGGAAAACTAATGACATCTGTCATAAAAAATCATCTCCTTTTTAATCAGGGTTTTATGACGGAAATTGCGGAATTTTCCACGGAATAGGTATTCCTTATGCGCTCGATAACGCTTTCGGGGGTGGCGTTTGCCGCAATTTCGAGCAGTTCGTACATATCGACTCCCGGGAAATGGCAGTTGAAAAGCGACATCGCAACGCCGGTGACCCTTTCTGAGGAGCGAAGATAATGTCCGTAAACGGATCTTTGAGCACAGTCAAAAATATCCTTCGGGATTCCGTGCTCAAGAAGATGCTCAAATTCCTCTTTGAGCCTTGCATAAACTTTTTCCGGTTCTCTGCTTTCGCCGGAAACCATAAGCGTTATATAGTCCCTTCCGCTGAAAACCTCGCTGCCGAAGGTCGCATTGATTACCCCTTCGTCATAAAGCTCGCGATAAAGGGCGGTATAATCGTCGCAAAGCGCTTCAAGGAAAATCTCATCAAGGATTCCGCCGCGGATATTATCCGCTTCTGTTCCGGTTTTTCCCTTGAATCCGATGTCAAACATGGGAACGGAAACCGGAAGATGCTGTTCGACGTAATTTTCGACAACGGATTCCGGCTCGTCACAGATTGCGCGTTCGAGATAAAAATCCTCCGCCGGCTTGAGCACCTTATCCGCCGCTTTGAGCACGGCTTCCATATCGAATTTGCCGGCAACGGTGAGCACCATATTATGAAGATTATAGAAGGTGTTGTAACAGTCATAAAGAAGGTCCGCCGTGATCTGCGCGATGGATTCAACCGTTCCGGCGATATCAATTTTAACCGGATTTTTGTGGTAAAGCGCGCCGAGAAGGTTGAACATAACTCTCCAATCGGCGGAATCATCGTACATTCTTATTTCCTGCCCGATTATTCCCTGTTCTTTTGCAACGGTTTCCGGGGTGAAATAGGGGTGGGTCACAAAATCAAGGAGTATCTCGATGCTCTCGTCGAATTTATCGGAACAGGCAAAAAGATACGAGGTTCTGTCAAAAGCGGTGAAAGCGTTTGCGCTTGCTCCGGTTTTTGCATAGCGCTCGAACGCGGAACATTCGTCGCTTTCAAAAAGCTTGTGCTCGAGGTAGTGGGCGATACCCTCCGGAAGCTTTCTGAATTCTCCGTTTTCGGCGGTTTTTATGCAGGTATCAATGGAACCGTAGGCGGTGCCGAACATAGCATAGGCGGTATTAAAGCCCGCCATTGGTGCCATAAGAATGGTAAGACCGCTGGGGTGCTCGACCTTATAGTAACAGTCGCCGAGGCGCTTGCTTTCTATCTTTGTCATCTCGTAATTCATTCGGTTTCGCCTCCTTTAAGGAAAAATACAGCCGCAAGCTTCGCTTTGTTTGCGGTTTCGATAACGTCCTCCCTCGTTATGGCGGAAATATTTTCCGCATCCTCCTTCGGGGTGATTACGTTGTTTTCAAGAATTCCGGTGAGGTACCAGCCTTCAACAGAACCAAGGGTATCACCAACGGAACCAAGGCTGTTTATTATCGCGCCCTTCGTATCCGTAAGCTCGTCATCTGTGAAATCGCCGTTTGCAACGAGTTCAAGCTGGCGGAGTATCTCGCTTTGGGCGGCTTCTCTGTTCTGGAATTCAATGCCGCAGTCCACGAGCATAATGCCGCTTCCGCGTTCAAAATGCGCGTCGGAATAATAGCAAAGGCTCATTTTTTCACGGACGTTGAGGAAGAGCTTTGAAAAAGCCGTTCCGCCGTAAAGCGCGGAAAAAACCCTTGCGGAGTTCTTTTCGTGCTCGGTTGAAGGGGCGCCCATTCTGAACGCCATAACAAGCTTGCCCTGGACGATATCCATGCTCTCTTCCGCTTCCTTAAGGGGTGAATACGCCACTATGGGCGCGTGTTTTTCCTCAACAGGCTCCCGCTCGAGGGTTGCAATGCGTTCCTCAAAAACCTTTTCCGCGGTGGAAGGATCCCCGGGACCCACGAACATGATTTCTATTCTGGAGGTTCTGATGAGCTCGCGCCATGCGTTCGCAAGGCTTTCGGCGGTTATCGCCTTTGCGTCCTCAACGTATCCGTAGCGCTTGATGCCGAAGGGTTCGTCCTCGAAAACAAGGCCGAGGGCTTTCCCAATGGCGTAAACGCGCTTGTCGTTAAGGTCGCTTTCGATGGTATCTATAAGATATTCCCGCTCGAGTTCAAGGTCGATTTCCGGGAAGTGACCGTTTTCATCAAGGTTGGGTTCAAAAACTATATCCGAAAGGAGCTTCGCTGCGGTGGCGGTCATGCTTTCGCCGCCGATGGCAAAGCGGTCATCCGCAAACTGGATGGATACTTCGATTATCTGGCTGTCGCCATGCTTTACAACGTCCGCATCAAGAATCGCGCCGTACATTTCCGCAAGCTTTCTGTTGAGCTCGGTGAAATCCGGGCAGGATCTGCAGCCCTTTCTGAGAACAAAAGGAACGAGAGCGTTTACCGTCGCGGTTTCCTTTTTAAGCGGGGTAACGAGGCAAAGGCTGATTCTGTCGGATTTAAACTTTGATTCAGAAACAGAACTTATAAAAGCTGCTTTGCCTATCTCTTTTCTGATAAGTGTACTCTGCATTTTTATCTCCTTTACTTCATATGAACGTCTATCTGGCCGAACGGGAAGGTTATTCCGTTTTCGTCAAAAGCGTGCTTTATTTTTTCATTAAGGCGGCAGCGAAGGGTTTCATAATTATCCCATTTGACATAAACCTTGCAGACTATATCAACGCTGTTCGGGGTGATGGCCGTTACCATTATGAAAGGTTCCTTTTCCTTTTCAACGAGGGGTTCGGAATCCACTGCTTTTCTGATAACTTCCTTTGCCTTTTCAAAATCCTCGCCGTGGCTGATGGAATAAACCGCATCAAGGCGGCGCAAGCCGATCTTGCTGTAATTTATAATGGTATCCGAAGCAACGATGCTGTTCGGGATTATTATCTCCTTATTATCCGCAGTAAAAAGATGCGTATGGATAAGTCCGACCTCGGAAACGAATCCGGAAATGCCCTCCTCCGGAATTTCAACAAAATCTCCGGCGTTGAAAGGCTTTGAAGCAAGAATTGTTATCCCGCTCGCAAAAAGGGCGATAATATCTTTGACAGCAAGAGAAAACGCAAGTGTGAAAGCGCTGAAAATTGTAAGGACTGAAGTTATGGGTATTCCGAGAGTGGCCGCGGCCGTTATTATAACAATGAAATGAAGCAGAAAGGCGACTATCCCTTTAATAAAATTGGTTGCGCCTGCGGCAAGTTCGCTTTTCGCAATATATTTCATAAGGATGCGAAGCACCCATTTTACGAGCAAGTTTCCGACTATTACGATGATAAGCGCGGATAAAACCCTTTCGCCGTATCTTGAAACGACCTCGCTGAATTCCATTTTCAAAAGGGAATCAATAAAGGCCCCCAGAGCATCGCCCGTTTCCGTTGTTTCCGCTGCGGCGGCTATTTCCTCCACGGTAAGTAAAATTCTTTTCAATTTGTACCTCCTTATAAACCCTTCCCCTTCAGCGGAAAGGCGGCATTTCCGCCATAAAGCGACGGATGAGATGCCGTTTCATATAAAAACCGTATTATTCTTTTTTCAGCTTTGCGAAATTTGCCATAAGCTTTTTCGTCCCGACTTTCTCAAAAGCGATTTCAAGAAGAGTATCCCCGCTCATGGCCGAAGCGGAAAGCACCGTTCCCCTTCCGAAAACTCTGTGGGAAACCGTATCCCCGGGGCGATAGCTTTCGCCCGTTGATTTCGGTTTTTCGGTGAAGGTTTTTTCGATGTGTACCTTGCCGCCCGGTTCGTCCTCGAAATGATAGCTGATATTCTTTCTTCTGCTCTCGCTTTCGTCGTGAAGATCCTTGTATTCCTCCGGTATCTCCTCCGCAAAGCGGGAAAGGCGGTTATGGCTCGTTTGGCCGAAAAGCATTCTGCTTGCCGCCGCGGTGAGGAAAAGATTCTTTTTTGCGCGTGTTATGCCCACATAGGCAAGCCGGCGTTCCTCCTCCATTTCGTTCATATCGTAAATTGCCTGCATTCCGGGAAAAACGCCTTCCTCGACGCCGATTATGAACACGTTTTCAAATTCAAGTCCCTTTGCTGAATGAAGGGTCATCATAAGGACAGAATCGCTTTCCTCCATGCGGTCAAGGTCTGTATAAAGCGCGACCTCCTCAAGGAATCCGGAAAGCTCGGCATTTTCCGCCGCATCCTGATATTTCATCATGTTGGTTTTAAGCTCACCCACGTTTTCGAGCCTTGTTTCACCCTCGAGTCCCTGGGCGCGGAGCATTTCCGTATATCCTGTTTTTTCACAAAGCGCATCAAAAAATTCTTCTGCGCTGAAATCTTCCGCCATTTCTGAAAGCTCTTTTATCATGCCGGTAAAGCCTTTGAGCGCGGCGCTCCTTTTATAAAGGTCCGCGTATTCGTCCGAATGGTCAAAAACGTCAAAAAGCGGCATTCCGGTAACGTCCGCAATATGCTGCGCCGCCGCTATGGTCGTTGCGCCGATGCCGCGCTTCGGCTCGTTTATAATGCGTTCGAGGCGAAGATTATCCGCCGGGTTTGCGATTACAGACATATATGCCAGAAGGTCTTTTATCTCTTTGCGCTCATAAAAGCGAAGCCCGCCGATGATTTTATAGGGAACACCGGCCCTCATAAACGCCCGCTCAAGGCTTGCGGACTGGGCGTGCATACGGTAAAGCACCGCGAAATCACTGTAATTCGCGCCTTTTCCGAGTCCGTCCAGAACCTTGTCTGCGATAAAGGAAGCTTCCCCTTCCTCATCAATGCAGCGGCGAACGGTTATTTTGCTTCCGTCGCCGTTGGAAGTCCAAAGGTTCTTTCCCTTTCGCTCGGTGTTATGGGCGATGACTCCATTCGCCGCAGAAAGTATGTTCTGGGTGGAACGGTAGTTCTGCTCAAGGCGAACGACCTTCGCTCCGGGGAACTGCCGTTCAAAAGAAAGTATATTTTCAATGGTCGCCCCACGGAATTTATATATGGACTGGTCATCGTCACCAACTACGCAAAGGTTTTTGTTTTTCGCCGCAAGCATCGCCACGAGCATATACTGAACGTGGTTGGTATCCTGATATTCGTCCACCATGATATATTGCCAGCGGTTCTGGTAATATTCAAGCACCTCAGGATGACTCTTAAAAAGCCGCACCGTTTCACAGAGAAGGTCGTCGAAATCCAATGCTCCCGCTTCGTGGAGTTCTTTCTGATAAGCGGAATAAACCTTTGCAGTCACTTTCATGCGGTAATCTCCGTTGCGCTCCGCAAGGTTCGCCATATCCACCGGGTCCTCAAGGCGCTCCTTCGCATGGCTTATGGCGCCGAGCAAAGGCTTTGGCGGAAACTGTTTTTCCTCCATATTAAGGCTTTTGAGGCATTTTTTCACGACCCGAAGGCTGTCGTCCGTATCATAGATGGTAAAGCTTTTCGGAAGGTCGATAAGCTCCGCGTCCCGGCGCAGAATACGCACGCACATACTGTGGAAAGTGGATGCAAAAACGTCCTGCGCCTCCATTCCGAGCTTTGTTACAAGGCGGTTTTTAAGCTCGTCCGCGGCTTTGTTTGTAAAAGTTATGGTAAGAATGTTCCATGGGCGGACACCCGTTTCGATAAGCCTTGCGACCCTTGCGATAAGAACAGTCGTTTTTCCGCTTCCCGCTCCCGCAAGAACGAGCAGCGGACCTTCTTTATGCAAAACCGCCTCCATCTGGCGCGGGTTAAGTGATTCGTATGAAAAAGCCATTGATCGACCTCCGGTTATAATAAGCTAATTATATATAATACTATAAATTTATGAATTTTTCAACACAAAAAAGGCTCCCTTGTGCAAAGGGAGCTGTCGCCTAATGTGACCGAGGAATCGCAACCCTTTCCCGATAAAAACAACGGGCGGATAATATCCGCCCCTACAATTTCAATCCTCAGCTTCAAATTAAAAAGAGAGAGAAAAGGAATGATTAGACATTATGCGGCATTGACATTTATACACAAAACCCCGAATAAATTCCACATCGGGCTCATCCCTTTCCTTGCTTTCTGTATCAATATTTACTATATTTTATTTATCAGTATTTCTTATGATTTATAACAATGGTTTCGCTCAGTATCTCTTCCGGGTTGTCATAACTATAGTAATAAATTGTTACAACAACATCGCCTTCTTCCGTAATGGAAAATTCGGCTTCTTTTCCGGCCATGTTATAAATCGGTTCGTGGTTTTCATTATAGATATATTCCGTTGTTCCGGTGCCGTAACCGGTTATTTTGGTGAATTTGCCTTCTTCATCACGTTCCGCCTCAATTTGGGCCAAAAACATTTTGCTTTCCGAATATTCTTCGTATTCGGAATAAACAAATTTGGTTTTCTTTTCTGCTTTTACCGTTTCTGTCTTTGTTGTTCCGTCTGCAAAAACCTCCGTAATTTCAACGCAAATCATACCGCCATCATCCAGAAAAGGTCTTCCGCTTTCTACATATTCAAGGCTTTCGTCAAGCTTTCTCGGAACAGAATCCCAAATAAGTTCCTGCCCGCCGAGTTCCTCGTTATATTCCGTACGGATAACCGCCTGGGCTTTTCCGTCGGAAGTGGT
>CAZOOL010000021.1:11023-16477 GCA_964581405.1 uncultured Oscillospiraceae bacterium
ATTCCTTCAACTTCATTAATGTTGTACTGCACAAAGAAAGGTATCATTCCTTTTGCAATCATCTGCATAAAACCGGGGTAATACCAACTTGCGCCGTCTATCTCCCCGAATGTTATTTTAAGCTCTCCGCCGTCTTTATAAAATTTTTCCGCACCGGAATAATCCTTGCTTTCGTCCGAAGGCTCGAAGCAAATCCAATATTCAAAATCTTTTCCCGTGGCGTCACAGATAACAAGCTCGCCGATATATTCAAGGCCGTTTATTTCAGCTGTTACCGGTTCGTTGAATTTAAAATTCCTGTAATACTGTCCGTTTCCATGGGTCATATTCGGCTTATAATGTCTGAAGCTTGCAAATCCTGTTTCGATGGTTTCAGAGCGCATATATACGTCAAAACATTCGCCGTTTTTATTGAATTTTACATATTCAAAATAAATCCCAAGCTCCGAAAAATGCGGGTTGCTTTCCGGGTCGCTCCATTCGTCATAGGTGATGGTTGCGGTATAATCCTCATCGCTTACATAAAATTCCGAAAAGTTCACCCTTTCAGAAAATTTCATAGCATAGTTGTATCCGCCCCTGTAAAGATGCCATACATCACTTGTGAAAAAAGCCGCAAGAGTAAATACGACGAAAGCCAAAACGGCAATGGCGATTTTTATTCTGCGTTTTTTCTCCGGGCTTGTATGCGGAAGGCCCTCGACGATTTCTTTCGCATAATCCTTTGCTGTTCCTTCGTGGATTTCTGAAAGTTCGGTGCCGTTTTCCTGTGCCTCAAGATATATTGCATGAAGATTTTCAAGGGCTTCATTGAGTTTTTCCGATGGCTTTGCGCCTTTTTCAATATATTTTTTTACGTCGTAAAAATCAATGGCATATTTCCCCTCAAGCTGGATCATTTTCATCACCTCCGTCTAAAATCTTGTTCACCGAAGCATCAAGTCCTTTCCAAATCTCCTTGAATTTTGAAAGCTCCTCAAGTCCTTTTTCGGTGGTATTATAATATTTCCGCGCCGGCCCGTTGGTTATCGGCACTTTTTCGCTTTGGATAAGTTCGTCGCTTTCAAGGCGAAGCAAAAGCGGAAAAAGCGTTCCGTCGCTTACGTCCTTCATTCCAAGTGCGGCAAGTTTTTTCGGGATTTCCTGTGAATAGAGTTTTTCCCTGCTCAAAAGCGCAAGAACACAGCCTTCGAGTATCCCTTTCATTATCTGGGTTCTGTTTATCAACCGACATCCTCCTTTCGGTTGCTTGTATTGCAATTAACCAAGTTCATTGTAATGCAAGTAACCGCTTTTGTCAATGGATTTTTTATTCTGTTTGGGAATTTTAAAGCTTTCATAATTTATTGAGTGAAGCTTTATTCTCTCCGCTTTATCGTTAATAAAGGACGAATTTAAAAGGCTTGCAAAAACTTTTGTGATATGCTATATTAAAGTGTAATATTATTAATTAACATGAGGTGATCACCATGAAAAGAACGGAGCTGAGGCTCATTTTTGCCTCTCCGGAAGCTTACGCCGACCAGACCGTTAAAATCTGCGGCTGGCTGAGGACTTCCCGCAACTCCAAATCCATCGGCTTTATTGAACTTAATGACGGAACCTGCTTTTCCAATATCCAGGTCGTTTATGAGGAAAATATCGTCAATAATTTCAAGGAGATCAATAAACTCAATGTTGGCTCCGCTGTTTCCGTAATCGGAAAAATACTTCTTACCCCCGATGCAAAACAGGCTTTTGAAATTCACGCTGATGAAATCATCATCGAAGGCGAATCCACTCCGGATTATCCGCTCCAGAAAAAACGCCACAGCCTTGAATATCTCCGCACCATCGCGCATCTCCGCCCGAGAACCAATACCTTCTCCGCCGCCTTCCGCGTTAGAAGCGCCGCCGCTTTTGCTATCCATCAGTTCTTCCAGAGCAGAGGATTCGTCTATGTTCATACTCCGCTCATCACCGGTTCCGACTGCGAAGGCGCGGGCGAAATGTTCCGCGTAACAACTCTCGATCCTTCCAATCCTCCGAGAAACGAGGACGGAAGCATTGATTTCAGCCAGGATTTCTTCGGCAAAGCCACCGGTCTTACCGTTTCCGGTCAGCTTGAAGGCGAAGCCATGGCCATGGCATTCAGCAATATCTATACCTTCGGTCCCACCTTCCGCGCGGAAAAATCCTATACCCAGCGCCACGCCGCCGAGTTCTGGATGATCGAGCCGGAAATCGCTTTCGCCGACCTTGCTGACGAAATGCAGCTTTCCGAAGATATGATCAAATATATTTTCCGCTACGTTCTTGACAACTGCCCCAGAGAGATGAAATTCTTCAACGATTTCTATGACAAGGGTCTTATCGAGCGTCTCGAATCCATCTGCAAAGCTGATTTTGTTCGCGTCGATTATACCGATGCAGTGGAAATGCTCAGCAAGGTAACCGACCGCTTTGAATACCCCGTATATTGGGGCTGCGACCTCCAGACCGAGCACGAGCGTTACCTCACCGAGGAAGTTTATAAAGCGCCTATCTTCGTAACAAACTATCCGAAGGAAATCAAGGCATTCTATATGCGCCAGAACGATGATGGAAAAACCGTTGCCGCGGCCGACCTCCTTGTTCCCGGCGTCGGCGAAATCGTTGGCGGAAGCCAGCGCGAAGAGCGCCTCGACGTGCTCATCGACCGCATAAACGAGCTTGGTCTTAACGAAGAAGATTACAGCTGGTATCTCGACCTTCGCCGCTACGGAGGCTGCAAGCATGCAGGCTTCGGTCTCGGCTTCGAGAGAATCATCATGTATCTCACCGGAATCCAGAATATCCGCGACGTTCTCCCCTTCCCGAGAACCACCGGATCCGCAGAATTCTGATAACAAGCCAAAGCCGGAAGGAAAAATTTCCTTCCGGCTTTTTGATTATTTATCGTCCCCCTTAAGAGGAATGTGCCGCATGGCGTATGCCGCGGCGGATGAGGTGTCCAAATGAAAACTATAATCACAATCCAGCATACCGAATCCGTTCACCACACCAACGGAATGGTCGGTTCATGGACCGACTGGGAACTTTCGCCAAAAGGTCTTGAACAGGCGAAAAGCATTGGCAAAAACCTTGCAGCGGAACTTTCCGGCGGATACGTTATGTATTCCTCCGACCTTCTCAGGGCAAAGCAAACCGCAAAGGCTGCCGCTGAATATCTTGGTATTGAACCTGTTTTCAAAACCGAGCTCCGGGAGCGGAACCTCGGCGAAGCTGTCGGCAAATCCGTGCAGTGGCTCCGGGAAAACATGGAAAAACCCGAACGCACCGTTGACGACCGGCTTTTTCCGTCCGCGGAAAGCCGCCGGGACGAATGGAACCGGCTGAAACCGTTCTTTGATGAAATTACCGAAAACAGCGAAGAAAAAATAATAATCGTTTCCCATGGCGACCTTTTGAGCGTTTTCAACGCAATGTGGCTTGGGCTTCCGGTGGAAAGCCTTGAAAAAGCCGAAATCTTCGGTGTTCCCGGCGGGGTTTCCTTCCTTTTTGAAAACGCCGAAGGCAAACGCTTCATCAGAAAGATGAGCGATACTTCCTATCAGAAATAGTCAATTTGTATTTGCGGCGGGTCTGTTCCCGCTAAAAATCAAGATAAAGAGGTGACAGCATGAAAAAATATACCGAAATGACCCACGAGGAACTCCTTGCTGAAAAAGAAATCCTTGAAAAGAGATATTCCGAAAAGAAAGCCCTCGGGCTCCGGCTGGATATCTCCCGCGGAAAGCCTTGCCCTGAACAGCTTGCCCTTTCCCTTCCTATGCTCGACCTTATAAACAGCAAAACCGAAAATTTCAGATGCGAAAACGGTTTTGACGTCCGGAATTATGGGGTCGTTGACGGTATTCCCGAGTGCCGCCGCCTTTTCGGCGAGATCCTTGATGCGCCGGAAGAAAACGTCATCGTCACCGGCAACAGCTCCCTGAATCTTTTTTATGATCTTATTGCCCACGCCATGTGCCATGGGCTTCCGGGCGGAAACGCCCCCTGGTGCGAATGCAAGGAGAGAAAGCTCCTTTGTCCTGCGCCGGGATACGACCGTCACTTTGCCGTCGGCGAATTTTTCGGCTTCAAACTCATTCCAATTGAAATGAAATCCGACGGACCTGATATGAACCAGGTGGAAGCTCTCATAACCGATCCTGACGTCAAAGGAATAATCTGCGTCCCCAAATATTCCAATCCGCAGGGCATTTCCTATTCCGATGAGGTCGTCGAGCGGTTTGCGAACCTTTCGCCGGCGGCTCCGGATTTCCGCATTTTCTGGGATAACGCTTACGCCGTTCATCATCTCGATTTTGACGGAGAAAAAGACGAAATCCCTTCCCTGCTCCGCCTTGCGGAAAAGAACGGCAAGGCTGATATGGTCTATATGCTCGGTTCCACGAGCAAGATTACTTTCCCCACCGCAGGTCTTGCGGCGGTAGCCGCTTCGGACCGCAATATTGCCGATATAAAGCGCATGCTTTCCTTCCAGAACATCGGTCCGGATAAGATAAACCAGCTCCGCCACGTTCTTTTTTTTGAGAATCTCGACGGCGTGCTCAACCATATGAGAAAACAGGCTGAAATTATAAAGCCGAAGTTCGATACCGTGCTCACGGTGCTCAAAAACGAACTGGAAGGCATCGGCATTGCCCGCTGGAACAGTCCGAAGGGCGGATATTTCGTTTCTGCGGAGCTTATGAACGGCACCGCAAAGCGCACCGCCGGCCTTTGCAGGGAAGCCGGTCTTGTGATAACCGGCGCCGGCGCAGTATATCCCTGCGGCAGCGATCCTAAGGACAGTATCCTTCGCATTGCGCCGACCTTTGCGCCCGATTCCGAGCTTTCGGACGCGATGGAAATCTTCTGCATTTCGGCAAAGCTCGCTTCCGCCGAAAAACTGCTTCATTAAGCCAAAAAGTGAGGTTCAAAGATGTATATTTTAGCTTCCGGCTCCCCAAGAAGAAAGGAGCTTTTAAGTCTTATTATCCCCGAATACGAGGTGCTCGTTTCCGGCTGTGAGGAATCCGTTCCGAACGGCACTCCCGCGGAAAAAGTACCCGCTCTCCTTGCGGAGCAAAAGGCGCTCGCGGTGGCGAAACTCCGCCCGGACGACACCGTTATCGGCTCCGATACCGTTGTCGTGCTGGACGGCGAAATTTTCGGCAAACCGAAGGATGAAGCCCATGCTCAAACCATGCTCAGAGCTCTTTCCGGCAAAAGGCACTTCGTTTATACCGGCGTTGCCGTTGCGGAAAAAGGCTCCGTCCGTTCCTTTGTCCAAAAGACCGAAGTGGAATTTTACGAGCTTTCCGATGAAACCATCGAAAAATACGTTTCCACCGGCGAGCCTATGGATAAGGCCGGCGCCTATGGAATACAGGGCAAAGGATGCGTGCTCGTCAAAGGCGTAGTCGGTGATTATTTCAACGTAATGGG
>CAZOOL010000022.1:0-3666 GCA_964581405.1 uncultured Oscillospiraceae bacterium
TGGGCAAGAGTAGGGTGCCAGAAAGCAAAACCCGCATACAAAGCGCTGCGTCTCCAGGTGGACGTCCACGGACCCTGCTACCTCAGGGCAAATATGCCTCCCAGAAACTTCCCTGAATGGTATGCAGCATATGGCGTCAAAAAGACCGACGGAATGTATCTTGCTCCTTCGAAAAGGGTCGTCATCTGGTAATAAAAATTATCATATAAAAACTGCCCGCCATTTTGATATGCACCCCAAAAGTTAGACACTTTTGGGGTGCATATTTTTTGGCAAAAAAGGGACAAGAACAGAAAAAGTATAGCTGCGGGGCAGGGACAGTAAAGGCAGATGTCTAATTTTTGGTTCACTTCAGATGAGCACGCTGGTTTCTTTTCCAAACTTGCTATTATTTTATATATATGGAAATTCACAGCAATTTATGGTATAATTCTTTATAATCTATTCTTCTATCAGGAAGTGATTTTTTTGAACGAAAGAATACAAAAAGCCATTTCCGCCGTAAAACCTGCAGACAAAGAAATGATGACCGCCGCCAAAGAAAGACAGGGACAGCTTGCAAAGCCTCCCGGCAGTCTCGGCGTACTTGAAGATCTATCGGTAAGAGTTGCAGGAATGACCGGAAAACTTCATAATAAAGCCGAAAAATGCCGAATTATCGTTCTTTGTTCCGATAACGGCGTTTGTGATGAGGGGGTTTCCTGCACTCCGCAATCCGTAACGCTTTCACAGACCATCAATCTTACAAGAGGAATGACCGGAGCATCTTCTCTTGCAAAACATTTCGGAGATGAATTGGTCGTTGTGGACGTTGGAGTTATGAGTGATTACAACTGCCCAGCAGTAATTAACAGAAAAATTGCCTATGGCACTAAAAACATTTATCATGAGCACGCAATGACCCGCGAACAGGCAGAAAAAGCAATATGCGTCGGTCTCGAAATGGCGGATAAATGCGCCGAAGATGGCATTGACGCCATCGGAGTCGGCGAAATGGGCATAGGAAACACCACAACTTCTTCCGCTGTTCTTTCCGCCTTCACCGGTGAATCAGCATATATAACCGCCGGAAAAGGCGGCGGACTTCTTGATGAAGCGTATAAGCACAAGATAGAAGTCATAGACAGCGCGATTGCAAAACATAAGCCCAATCCCGATGACCCTGTTGACGTTATTTCAAAGGTCGGCGGATTTGATATTGCAGCTATGTGCGGAGTTTTTCTTGGAGCAGCGGAACACAGAATTCCCGTTGTCATCGACGGATTTATTTCCATTGTTGCCGCCCTTTGCGCCGCAAGACTTTGCCCTGATGTGAAAAATTATCTTATTGCGTCACACGCATCCTTTGAGCCCGGTTACGTTATCGCTATGAATGAACTTGGACTCGAAGCGCCTCTTCTTATGAAAATGCGCCTTGGGGAGGGAAGCGGATGCCCCATTATGTTCCGTATTCTTGATGCGGCATATGCAATAATGAACGAAATGGCAACTTTTGACGAAGCAAGTATCGACGACAGCTATCTTGACGAAATTCGCGTCGGCGATCATTTTACGGTGGAAAGATGAGAATATATATTTCCGGCGGAGCCAAAAACGGAAAATCCATGTTTGCCCAGGAAATTGCAAAAAAGCTTTCTTCCGAAGGACATCTCTGGTATCTCGCAACTATGGAGCCGCATGACGATGAAGACCTTGCAAGAATTGCAAGGCACAGGGATGAAAGAGCCGGCTGGGGTTTCAGAACTGCCGAATGGGGCAGAAATATCGCATCGCATTGCAGCGAAACAGACTGTAAAGGTACTTACCTTGTTGATAGCGTGACCGCGCTTTTGTCCAACGAAATGTTCTGCGGAATGAGCGGGGATATAAATAGAGAAGCCGCCGATAAAACCGCATCGGAACTTCTTGCTTTTTCGGAAAAGGCAAAAAATGTTGTTTTTGTCTCAGATAATATTTTCTGTGATGCCGCTTTTTATGACGAATGGACCGATTCCTATAGGAAAGGTCTTGCAAAAGTTGACCGCACTATCGCGGAAAAATGCGACGTCGTTGCCGAATTTTCCTGCGGTCAGATCATTTTCTATAAAGGAGCTGAACTTATATGAAGAAACTGCTAAAGGCTTTTTGCATGAGTTTCAGCATGTTCTGCGCCATTCCTACACCTTTTGCGCACGTTTGGGAAGATTCCGTCCGCTCACTTATGCTTGTTGTCTTTCCGTTTGTAGGAACGGTTATTGGGGCTATATGGGCGCTGGCTGCCTTTCTTCTTGATAAAATAAACTGTCCGCAGATGTTCGGCTCGGCGCTTCTTGCCCTGATGCCGTATCTGCTTACCGGCGGAATTCATCTTGACGGATATATGGACTGCTGCGACGCCATTTTTTCGCGCCGTCCTCTTGAAAAAAAGCGAGAGATTCTCAAGGATTCCCACGTCGGTTCCTTTGCGGTCATTGCGCTTTCCGTTCTTATGATGTTTAGTTTTGCGGCGTTTGCTTCCGCAGACGGAAGCGAGAATATGTTTTCGCTTATTTTTATCTGCACGGTTTCACGCGCCTGCAGCGCCATCGGTGTTTCAACTCTTCGCCCTATGGAACACAGCGAATACGCAGGAAGCTTTCAACAGGATATAAGCAGGAACCACCTTACTGCACTTTCTGCAATTCTTGTTCTTTCTTTTGCTTTTTCCTATCTATTCTGTGGCGCAGAAGGTCTTTTTTCCTGTTTCACCACGGCTGTTGGCTACGTATTTTTCACCGCCTACGCTTTCAAAAATCTTGACGGTTTTTCCGGCGATGTCACCGGTTTCGGTCATACTCTCGGCGAACTTTGCGGAATCATTGCTTTGACTGTTTTTTAAGGAGAATTTTATGGAACTTATTATCGGAGGCGCTTTTCAGGGAAAAACCGAATATGCAAAAGATAATTTCGGTATCAAAGACGATGATATCTTTATCTGCGGCAAATATTCCGCGCCGGAACTTGATAAAAAATGCATCTCGCATATCGAGCGATTCAGCTTCTGGTGTGTTGAGCACGACATCGAGCCGGCTGAATACTTTTTTGAGCACGCAGAAAACATCTGCGATATGATAATTATTTCGGATGATATTTCCTGCGGCGTTGTGCCCATTGACAAAACCGAACGGGCGTGGCGCGAAGCAAACGGAAGGCTTCTTATAAAACTTTCAGAAGAATCCGAGCACGTAACAAGAATTTTTTGCGGATTATCCCAGAGGTTGAAATAATTATGAGCACTATTTATCTTATTCGCCACGGAATCACCGAGGGCAACAAACGCCGCCTTTATTACGGAAGCACCGACCTTCCGCTTATTGAAGAGGGAATAGAGGCCATAAAAACCCGAAAGGAAGCGGGAATTTATCCCGATTTTGAGAAAATCAAGGATTTTTCTTTCGTTACCACAACTCTTAAACGCACCCAGCAGACTCTTGCTGAAATTTACGGCGAAGTTGAGCACGGAACAGACAGCCGGCTTGGTGAATTCAGCTTTGGCGATTTTGAAATGCACACATATGAAGAACTTAAAGACAGGGAAGACTATCAGGCATGGATAACCGGCGACAACTGGCGCAATATATGCCCCAACGGTGAAAGCGGAGAAATCATGCTGAACCGCGCCCTTGAAGCTATGAAGGATTATATCGG
>CAZOOL010000022.1:3766-16361 GCA_964581405.1 uncultured Oscillospiraceae bacterium
TTTATCAGCATCTTCCCAGCGCTTTCATCTGGATAAGCACTTTTTCAAGTTTTTCTTCTCTTGTTTTTGCAGAAATCTCATGGGTCACATATTCCGGTTCGACAAGTTCGAGTATTTCCTGAACTCTGGGGCTTTCAAAAGGCTGGTGCATATCAATATTAAGGATGATATCATAACCCTGTGCCCAGCGGTCGTAAAATTCCTCTTTCGGAGTAATATTAAGCGTTTTATGTTTCTGGATATATTCGCCGGTTGTGGATTTATGAAGGTGAAGCGCCTTGAAATACTTTGCAAGTTCGCCGTGATTTTTTACCGTATCAAGGACAAAATCAATACCCTGATCCTCGGTGGTGATATTCTGTGGCGCGCACATAAGGTGGCCGGTATCCATAAGGATTCCTTTATTTTCATAATCGGTGAGCTCGAGCATCAGAGCAGTCTCAGAGGGCTTCAGAAGCATCATTCCGGGGGTGAAGAGATTTTCAAACAGAAGCTTGAAATGGTAGTTTTTGCCCCTTGTAAGCTCGTTTACGATCTCCGCAACGGCGCGGATAACTTCTTCATCGGAATGTTCCCATTTATAGCTGATAACTTCCTCGTTGGAAACGTCGTTTACATGAAAAACAACATATTCCGCGCCGATAGCTTCAGCATATTCCATATCCGCGCGGTAGGGAAGAAGAAATTCCTCGCGGTTTTTTGCCCTGTAATATCCTTCCCAGATTTCTCTTGTTCCAAAATGTTTTTCGAGATTGGGAATATCATTTCTCCAGAAATCAAGCCATGCGGGATAGAAGAAAAGATGGACGCCGATGACGTTGTCTTTATCGTAAATCCCGGTTGTATCTTCGCCGCCGCGGATAACTTCGCAGCCGTCGCAAAGGCAATCCCTGATAAACCGATTCATATCAGCCTTATCTTTATATGCTTCGAGCCAGTTATTTTCGCTCACGACGTTTACAATATGTTTCATATATTATCACCCGAGGACATTATACTACAAAATCCGGATAATAAAAAGAGCCCTTTGCCGAAATAATAGGGCATTGGGCCGTTCCGTTTTTGCGGAAATCCTTTTTCGATAAAAAAAGAACCGCAGCTTTTGCTGCGGTTAAATCTGGTGGGGACAATAGGACTCGAACCTATGACCCCCTGCTTGTAAGGCAGGTGCTCTAACCAGCTGAGCTATGCCCCCAGACGACTTGCTTATTATAACTCATAAAAAATGAAAAGTCAAGCCTTTTTTGAAATTTTTTCAAAAATTTTTACTCTTTTACCGCGACGACGATCGCTCTCTGGCTGTCGCGGCGAAGAGGAAGGAAGCTATCCTCATCGAAAACCGCTTTTACAGTAAATCCGGCTTCGGAAAGCCATGCCTTGAGGTCATCTATCTCGTATGCTTTTTCGGAAAAATCAGTGCTGTAACGGCAGTAAAGACCGTCGTTTTCGGTTTTATCAAAGAAATCGAGGGAAATATCAACCGTAACGCCGTCCTTATCAAGACTGTTCTGCCACGCACAGAAGGTATCTTTGTTCTCATAAACAAAACAGTTATCCCCGAGGACTTCCTTATGTTTATAAACTGTATTCACGTCAAATACAAAAACCGCGCCGCGGTTAGAAAAGAGGGAAACCTTCTTAAAAATGTCCCGAACCTCGTCCTCTTCAACTATATGGTTGATGCTGTCGAGGGCGCAGACCGTTGCGTCGATGGTTCCGAAGAGGTCAAGCTCGCTCATTTCCTGACAAAGGAAAAGAACGGAGCTTTCGAGCTCTTCCCGTTTTTCCATGGCAACTGAAAGCATCTCATAGGAATTATCAACGGCAACGATATCATAGCCGAATGGCTCCATCTCAAAACTGAGGGTACCCGTTCCGCAGGCAAGATCCAGCAAAAGCTCCGCGCCGGGATTATATTTCTGTATCACAGCATCGAAATATCTTGCCCTCGCCGGGTAATCGACATTCGAGGTGAACCTGTCATAAAATCTTGCAAAATCGCCGTAATCGCTCATTCTTTATCCTCGAGTCTTTTGAATACAAGGGCATATCCGCCGCAGGAATCGTAATCTTCGGAAAGAGAACGGTTAACGCGGCTTATTGTCGCGGTGGAAGCGCCGGTTTCTTCAACTATATCGCTGTAAACCCTTTTTTCAACAAGCATTTTCGCAACATGGAAACGCTGGGAAAGAGTTTTGAGTTCCGGCACCGTACACAAATCACGGAAAAAGCTGTAGCATTCTTCTTTATTTTCAAGAGTAAGAATCGCTTCAAAAAGTTCTTCAAGGCCTTCATCTTTAAGACGCTTGTTCATAAGAGCAACACACTCCTTAATACAATAATATGCTGAAATTATCCAGCTCTTTAATTTTAACACTTTAGTGTATGAAAATCAATGATTATTTGTAAATATTTAAATTAATAATAACCAAATTTACTTTTGTTTTTTTGGATATACAAACAAATATTTTTGTGTTAAAATAACGGGTATAGAGCAAAAACTTTCCGCGTATATTCATATATCGGGAAAGGAGAGTGTTCTTGAGTGAAATACACTGTTATAAAATCCGTTGTTGTTACGGTTTTTGCGTTTCTGATCGTTGCCGCGCCTTTTTTGTATTTCCCGGAAGGGGATATAATCGCCGCTTCATCAATGAACGGCATAAAGAAAAGCAATATTATTCTTCTTGATGCAGGTCACGGAGGAGAAGACGGCGGCGCCGTCGGCGTCGGAGGTATCGTTGAAAAAGATATCAATCTTGCCATAACGCTAAAAACGGCGGCTTTCCTTGAATTTTTCGGATATAGGATCGAATTCACCCGCGAAACCGATAAAATGACCTGTGACGAAGGACTTTCCACCCAGCGTGAAAAAAAGGTTTCCGATATAAAGAACCGGCTTTCTCAGATTGAAAATTCCGCCTGCATCTGTTCCATTTCGATCCATCAAAACATTTTCGGCGGAGAGGCGAGGGGAGCACAGGTCTTTTACGGCGGCAATAATTCCGAAAGCAAAGCTCTTGCCGAAACTATTCAGAGCGGTATTTCCTCAATGCTCCAGCCGGAAAACAACCGGGTTATAAAACAGGCAACAAATGATATCTATATTCTTTATCACACAACGAAGCCTGCCGTTCTTGTGGAATGCGGTTTCATCTCCAACAGCGGTGAAGCGGCACTTCTGTGTGACGACAGCTATCAGAACAAAATGGCTTTTGCCGTTTCACTTTCTGCAATAAAACACCTTACCGAAAAGGAAGTATAAAATGGAAAAACTTAAAAAGATTTTTGTCTGTTCCGAATGCGGATACGAAACTCCAAAATGGATGGGAAAATGTCCCGAATGCGGCGAATGGAATACATTTATTGAGGACGTCCGGGCAGAAGAAGGCGTTTCCAAGCAAAAAACAGCCGGACTCATAATCGGAGAACCGGAATCCGAAACCGTAACAAGCATCGCCGACGTTGACGTTGACGATGAATTCCGCTATGTCACCGGAATCGAGGAACTGGACAGAGTTCTCGGCGGCGGAATCGTAAAAGGCTCCGTAATACTTCTCGGCGGCGACCCGGGTATCGGAAAATCCACAATGCTTTTGCAGATTTGCGGAAAGCTTTCCGAAAAGATGAAGATACTCTATGTTTCCGGCGAGGAAAGCAAATCCCAGCTTAAGCTGCGTGCAAGAAGAATAGGGGTCAACAGCAAAAATCTTCTCATCGCACCATACACAGATATAGGTCAGGTCGTCAACGCCATAAATGCCGAAAAACCCGATATGGTCATGGTGGATTCGATCCAGACCATGAGTTTTTCCGGCATTTCATCATCCAGCGGAAGCATAACACAGGTAAAGGAATGTACTTCCATTCTCACAAAAGTTGCAAAAAAAGCCGATATCCCCGTTATAATAGTCGGTCACGTCAACAAGGACGGCGCCATAGCCGGACCCAAGGTAATGGAGCATATTGTCGATACCGTTCTTCATTTTGAGGGAGAACGCACCATGAGCTACCGCATATTGCGCTCCATCAAAAACCGTTTCGGTTCCACAAACGAAATAGGTATTTTTGAAATGAACGAAACCGGTCTCCACGAGGTCGAAAATCCCTCCGTGGCGCTGCTTTCCGAAAGACCGACAAACGTTTCAGGAACCTGTGTAAGCTGTGTTATAGAGGGAACAAGGCCCATCTTTGCAGAAGTTCAGGCGCTTGTTTCCAAAACCGGCTTCGGCGTTCCGAGAAGGACTTCCACCGGCTTTGATTTCAACCGCACCGCGCTGCTCATCGCGGTGCTCGAAAAGAGAGCGGGTTATTACTTCGGCAGCATGGATACTTACATAAACGTCATCGGCGGACTTAAGCTGGACGAGCCTGCAGCCGACCTTCCCGTTGCCATTGCGCTTATATCCAGCCTCACCGATACTGTCGTTGACAGCAGCATAGTCGCTTTCGGCGAAATCGGACTCGGTGGAGAGCTCCGCAGCGTTTCAAACACCGAAATTCGTATAAAGGAAGCAGAAAAGCTCGGTTTTACCGAAGTGATACTCCCGATGCAATGCCTCAAAAAACTCCGCAAAGAAGATTATAAAATCAAGCTCACCGGCGTTTCCGGCGTTGGAGAGGCATTTTCGGCAATTCGCAAAAAAGAGGAAAAGCAAAAATGATAAACTATATTAAAAAGCCAAATTTTCCGGAGGGACACGTTACCGTTGCGGCCGTTTCATCTGAAGCAGAAGACGTGATTTCCGCATTGGAATCAGCAAAGATAGCATCGGTACCGGTGGAACCTTGCCCGGATTTACCGGAGGGAATAGCTTCCCACGCGGATTTGCAGATCCTGCATCTCGGCGGAAATTCCGTGCTCACGGCTTCGTGCTCAAAGAAAAGCACCGATATGCTCAATATGATGGGATTCGATATAAAAAACACCTGCGAAAACCTCAATTTCAGCTATCCGGGGGATTGCCTTATAAACGCTGAAATAATCGGCAGAAACATCATTATTAATCCGGATACAGCTGACGAAAGCATTATGCGCTTCGCCGAAGAAAACAATTACAATATCATCGCTGTAAAACAGGGTTATGCAAAATGCTCGGTCCTTGCCGTATGCGAGGATGCGGTTATAACCGCCGATCCCGGAATTGCCAAAATTTTACAAGGCAAGGAAATGGAGGTCCTCAAAATAAAAGAGGGCGGAATATACCTGAAGGGCTATGACACCGGATTTATCGGAGGCTGCGGGGGAATGGTCGAAAGCAAAATTCTCGGAACTTCCGGAGATTTGAAATCGATCAACGATTACGAAAACATCAAAGATTTTCTGCGAAACAGAAATATTTACGCAGAAAATCTTGGCGGAAGAACCTTGCGTGACATCGGCGGAATATTGCCGCTTTGCGAAGAATATTGAAATACGTGAAAAAGCCCGGATTTACCGGGTTTTTTGATGGGATTTTCTTGACGGGAACAGGGCTTTTGTGCTATAATTTTGATAGAGGCTATTTCGCTAAATAGAAATTTAGCGAAATAGAGGGAGGAGATAAAACATGAAAAAAGACTATTTGAACGATTGCCCGGAATATCTTCAGGATTTCCTGTTTTATATGGAAACCATCAAAGGACGTTCCGAACGAACCGTTGACGGTTATTATCTTGACTTAAGATCTTTTATAAGATTTTTACTTATCGATAATTCCGTCGTTCCGGCTGATTCCGATTACAAAGAAATCAAAATTGCCGATGCAAGCTTTGACCTGATTAAAAATGCCACAAGAATGGATGCCATGAGATTTCTTTCTGAATTTCAGCGCAACCATGACAACGAGGCCAAAGCGCGTTCCAGAAAAGTTTCTGCCATAAGATCATTCTATAAATATCTGACTGTATCCAGCGGCAAGCTTTCCGAAAACCCGATGCTCAATCTTGAAACTCCGAAATTAAAAAAATCGCTTCCGAAATACCTTACGCTTGAACAGGCTCTTGAACTTCTTACACATGTAGAAACAACTTTTACCGAACGGGATTTTTGTATAATCACGCTGTTTCTGAACTGCGGTATGCGTCTTTCAGAGCTTTGCGGGATCAATGTTAACGATATCCGCGGAAATCAGCTCAAGGTGCTCGGCAAAGGCAATAAAGAACGCATTGTTTACCTTAATAACTCCTGCCTTACAGCCATAGAAAACTACCTGCGGGTGCTTGATTCCGGAGAAAAAGTAAAAAGAGTTGATAAAAACGCGCTTTTCCTTAACAGAAACGGTAAAAGAATCGGCGCAAGGCGTGTGGAACAAATCGTGGAACAATGCCTTAAAGAAGCAGGTCTTGACGGAATGGGCATTTCGCCCCATAAACTCCGCCATACAGCGGCAACTTTGCTCTATCAGGATGCAGGCGTTGATATAAGGGTACTCAAGGAACTGCTCGGCCACGAAAGCCTTTCAACGACCGAAATTTACACCCACGTCAGCAACCGCCAGATTGAGGACGCTTCCAACCGTTCGCCGCTTAAAAACGTAAAACAACCTGGCAAAAAGACTAAATCTACTGCTGAAGAATAACAGAAATATATGCCGAAAATGCAGAAAAAAACGCAATAGCAAGTGTAAAAGCTATAAACTTTATAGTTTGTTTTTTGGCATGATAATGCGTATTTTCTGCATTATTGCTTTTGATTTTATTTAAAATATGTTTTGCCGAAAATACCGAGCCTTCGGCCATAATTATAAGCATAAAAACGAAATATACCGTTGCCGTAAAATAAGATATGGCTCCATCCATTATATAATCCGTTCCGGAAAACATATATTTTATTCCGTTTTCAAACCCAAAGAAAGCTCCGTTTATAAAAACAGCCGCCAGCGAAGTTGCGTAACCCAAAGCGCTGAATCCCGCAAGATATATTCCAAGAAGGATTATAAACGGAAAGCAAAACTTATCCGCAAATCCCGCCGAAAAACTTTCCGGTTTCTGTGAAACAAAATCATAAATATTTTTCCCCATATCCTCCGGCAAAAATCCGAGCATGCTCGTCCCGAAAATTGTTCCGGCAACGAGCACCGCGCAGGATAAAATCAAAAATCTGTTTTTATAAACCGTATTAAAAATAATCTTCCTGTCCATTTTCAAGGCAATACCCTCTTCCCTTTTCTACTTCCCTACCAATATATAAAAAAACAGCTCCGGTTATTCCGGAGCTGTTGATTTTTCTGGAAAATTATTTATCTGCCATTGCGACTTTGATCATGATAGCACATTCAACTCGTTTTCTTTCCATTTCGCAGGAAAGCTTCACGGGTTTATTGATATCCTTGTTAAAGCTGTAGTTATTGGCGTTGCAGCCGCCGGAGCAATAGAATTTACACCAGCAGTCGCGGCAGCCTTCCTTGGTATAGATATTGGAACAGGCAAATTTATCCTTCATCTCAATATCAAGGGTCTCGTCATCAAGGTTGCCCATTTTCCATTCGTCGTTGCCGACAAACTGATGGCAGGGATAGATATCACCGTCGGGAGTTACGGAAACGTATTCGTTTCCGCAGCCGCAGCCGCGAAGACGTTTAATTGCACAGGGACCCTGATCGAGGTCGATCATAAAATGGAAGAAGTTAAAGCATCTTCCCTCTTCCTTCTTTCTGCGAATCATCTCCACAGCAAGCTTTTCATATTCCGCGAAAATGGCGGGAAGATCCTCTTCGGTAATGGCATAGGGCTCGCTGGCATCAGCAATAACCGGTTCAACGCTGAGCTGGTCAAAACCAAGGTCGTCTGCGATATGATAAACGTCCTGTGCAAAGTCAAGGTTATGTTTGGTAAAGGTTCCGCGGGCGTAATATTCCTTATTTTCGCCCTGAAGACGCTTTTCAACGAGCTTCTGGAACTTCGGCACAAAGATATCATAGCTGCCTTTGCCGTTGATGGTAAGGCGCATATTATCGTTCACACATTTTCTTCCGTCGAGGGAAAGAACAACGTTTTTCATCTCTTTATTGATGTAATCAATGCTGTCATCATTGAGAAGAACGCCGTTGGTGGTAACGGTAAAGCGGAATTTTTTGTTATATTCCTCTTCCTTGCTTCTTGCATAGTCAACGATTTCTTTAACCGCGTCCCAGTTCATGAGGGGTTCGCCGCCGAAAAAGTCAAGCTCAAGGTTATGACGGTTTCCCGAATGGGTGAGAAGGAAATCTATTGCCTTTTTGCCCGTTTCAACGGGCATAAGTTTTCTTCCCTTGCCAAAGTCACCGGTGGAAGCAAAACAGTATTTGCAGCGAAGGTTGCAGTCATGAGAAATATGAAGGCACATGGATTTGATGGGCGCGTCTTTCATCATATCTGTAAAGCGCTCATAATCATCTTCGCTGAAAAGCTGTCCGGCTTTCTGAAGGCTAAGAAGCTCACCGTAAACATCAAGAATATCCTGTTCGGGATACTCTTTGGAAAGCTCTTTTACAAACTCCGCCGGACATTCTTCCGGAAGCTTGTCCTCGAACTTATTGAGAAGGTCAAAGCAAAGCTTATCAAGAACATGAACCGCACCGGAGTTTACGTCAAGGGCAATATAATAACCGTTTTGATAAAAAGTATGTACCATTTAAATTACTCCAAAAAAATGGCAGGCGCGCTAGGCTGCGCACCTGCAATTTCAAATAGTCATAAAATTATTTGTTGCCTTTGCGGGATTCGTTTTCGCATTCCTGGTTAGCAACGGTGCAGGAAGTTTTGCAAGCAGACTGGCAGGAAGCCTGGCATTCGCCGCAGCCGCCTTTTGCGCAGGATTCTTTAAGATTTGCGTTGTTAACAGTTTTAATGTGTTCCATTATAACACCCTCCTGAAAAAATACATATTTCAACATGATTTAGTATAGCACATTATTTCAAAGGTTGCAACTATTTTCTTTTAATATAATTAACTCCGATTATCCCTCCGAGGGAACTCGCAATAATAATCATTGCCGCTTTTATAACGGCGGCGGTTCCGAAACCGGAAACTCCGAATATTCCTCCGGCCGCCCATGCAGCCAGAAAGAAAATCACTCCGGAAACCGCGCCGCAAAGAAGTCCTTTTTCTCCCGAAAGTCTTGCTCCGGCAAAGCCGCCGCAAAATCCTCCGAAAGCGAGCATCACCACAGTTGCCGGAGAGATGAGCATCGCCGGAATATCACCGATTGTAAGAGCCGCCGCCATCAAAAAAATGAGCATAGCCGCCGCAATCATTCCGATTCCGGCACCTATTGCGGTGCTCAGGGCAAATTTTTCAAGGCTTTTTTCGGACATATAAAAAACGCTCCTTTCGGGTCATCCTTTTTAAGGATATTCCGAAAAAAGCGTTTTTATTCATGCTTTTTATCAGCCGTTCTTTTCAGCTTCGGCTTTTTCTCTTGCGGTGTTGTTCTGTGCAACAGCGGTTTTGGTAAGGCGGATTTTATTTCTGTCGCCGCCGGTTTCGATTACGACATAATCTTCACCGATTTTGGAAACAATGCCGATGATGCCGCCAATGGTAACGATTTCGTCGCCGATATCGAGGTTTTCCCTCATCGCTCTGTCCTCTTTGTCCTTTTTCTGCTGGGGACGGATAAGCAAAAAATAGAAAACGATAAGGACGACAACGATAGGAAGAAAGCTGATTACCGTTTCAAGGACGGAAGCTTCGGTTGCGGTTTCTGCAGAAGCAGTAAGAAGATAAGGGGTGCTGATCATTATTTTACCTCCAAATGTAATTATAAAAATATTATAAATTAAATAATAACCGGTTTCAAGGCTTTATATCCTTTTTCCAAGGATCTCTCTGTATTTCTGATAAAACTCCTCAAAAGTTCCGTTGTCAAGCGCTTCGCGGATTCTTTCCATCAGGGTGTTATAGAAATAAAGGTTGTGCTGAACGGTAAGCCTGTGGGCAAGAAGCTCATTCGCCCTGAGAAGATGGCGTACATAGGCTCTGCTGTGAAGGCGGCAGGTCGGGCAATCGCATTCCGGATCCACCGGACCTTTGTCGTAGATATATTTTTCATTATTGAGGTTGCGGATACCCTGCCAGGTGAAAAGAGTGCCGTGGCGGGCATTACGGCTCGGCATAACGCAGTCGAAAAGGTCAACGCCGCGGTGAACAGCCTCAAGAATGTTTACGGGAGTGCCGACACCCATAAGGTATCTGGGTTTGTCTTTGGGCATATAGGGCTCGACAGCATCGATGATCCGGTACATTTCAAGAGTGGGCTCGCCTACCGCAAGTCCGCCGATGGCGTAACCGTCAAGGTCGAGTTTTGCAATCTCTTTCATATGTTCAATGCGGAGATCTTCAAAAGTGCAGCCCTGGTTGATACCGAAAAGCATCTGATGCGGGTTGATGGTATCGGGCAAAGAGTTTAGTCTGTCCATTTCAGCCTTGCAGCGGTGGAGCCATCTGGTGGTGCGCTGGCAGGACTGTGCCGCATAGGATTTCGGCGCAGGGTTTTCAACGCATTCATCGAAAGCCATCGCTATGGTGCTTCCGAGATGGGACTGAATCTGCATGGACTCTTCCGGACCCATAAAAATCGCGTGTCCGTCAAGGTGGCTTCTGAAATAAACGCCTTCCTCCTTAATTTTGCGGAGTTTTGAAAGGCTGAATACCTGAAAACCGCCGCTGTCGGTAAGGATGGGTCTGTCCCAGTTCATGAATTCATGAAGTCCGCCAAGTTCCTTAACCACAAGGTCGCCGGGACGAAGCGAAAGATGGTATGTGTTGCAGAGAGCAACCTGACAATGAAGTTCTTTAAGGTCTTCCGCGGCAACGCCGCCTTTGATCGCGCCGCAGGTCGCAACGTTCATAAATGCAGGAGTCTGGACCGTTCCGTGAACGGTTTCAAATTCGCATCTGCGGGCTTTTCCTTCAGTTTTAAGTACAGTAAGCATAATTCTCCTCTTTATAAGGCAATAATATAACTATATAAGTATAACTTAATATTCAAAGCTTTGCAAGCAATTATTTGTAAATATTTATTTTCAACAAGCTTTCCGATTGTATAATTTTTCTTGACAATCGTATAATCTTCGTGATATTATTATAATACAATTCGTATAATGATATTCAGGAGATATAAAAATGGCGGAAATCGCGGATTTTGGACGAAAAGTCAAAAAAATAATGAAACAGCGCGGAATAACCCAAAGCTGGCTTGCGCAAAAAACAGGAACAACCGAAGCGACCCTTTCAAGATATATGAACAACAGCCGAAAACCTCAGGCGGATATCGCCGCGGAAATCGCTGAAGCCCTTGATATATCGCTGGATTACCTCATGGGCATAAGCGGCTTCCCTGCCCCGATAAAAACTTTGAGCACCGAAGAATCGCTTATGCTCAGCGCCTTCGGAAGAGCAAGCGCAAGGGACCGAAAAATCATTTTCGGCGTGCTCGAGGACCACATGACATCCGAAGAACTTGAAAATTATAAAAAACTTCAAAAAGATTGATTTTGTGTGACGAAGTCACTGAAAACCGGAAAATTTTGGAGTATAATACAGACAAATCAAAGGAAAACACTTTGAATCAAAAAATACAAATAACAAAGGAGATAATCTTATGAAATATACCTGCATGATTTGTGGATACACCTATGACGAAGAAAAAGGCATTCCCGAAAGAGGAATCGCACCCGGCACCAAGTTCGAAGACCTTCCGGATGATTTCCGCTGCCCGCTCTGCAAAATGCCCAAAGACAAATTCAGAAACGTCGCAAAAGACGTCCAAGGATAAATCTCATTCAAAAAGAAGAACGGCCGTCAATTGTACATGTTCATAAAAAAGTTTCAGTCCCGGTGGTACGCTCTGCCGGGACTATTCTTGTATATATTACAGTTATGTGATAGAATAAAAAAAAAAACTAACAGACCAATAAACTTGAATTGATTTGGAGAAACGATAATGTTATTAAAAACAGAAAGACTAACCATTAGGCATATCATAGCGGATGATTGGGAAAGTATAAAAGAAATATGGACAGATTTTAATGCTACAGCCTTTTCACAGTACGATAAGCCACACAGTACAGAAGACAAGGATGTTCGGACAAGAATAGCAAAGTGGGCTGCAGCGAATAGCAGTATTGAGCATATGTTTTTTGCCATTTGCCTCAATGACGTCATTATCGGATACAGTGCCTTTAACATAAGAGATAACGGATATGAAATCGGCTACTGCTTTCACTCTGCATATCACGGAAAAGGCTATGCCAAAGAAAGTCATATAGCATTATTTGATTATCTTAGTACTTTAGGAATAACAAAATTTACAGCAGGCACAGCCATAAATAACATTCCGTCAATATCATTGTTAAAGTCGTTGGGTTTTATGTTGGTTAGAACTGAAAAAGTATCTTTTTATAAAGATGTCCAAGGTAACGATATTGTTTTTGAAGGTGGCATTTTTGAATTGAATACAGTTCAATAAATTCGGAATAGTAATAAAAACATTTTCGCAAAAAACATAAAAAGCGACCTTTTTAAGGTCGCTTTTTGAATTATATAATCGCCATAGAATCGCCAAAGCTGAAGAAGCGGTATCTCTCGTCAATCGCTTCCTGATATGCGTTCATAACGTGCTCGTAACCGGCA
>CAZOOL010000023.1:0-1969 GCA_964581405.1 uncultured Oscillospiraceae bacterium
TGTCGGCTGATTGAATGTGGCGGGCGGATAATATCCGCCCCTACGGTGGAAAATGGTAATTTTGCAGATGTAGGGAACGGTCCTGACCGTTCCGCTTCAGCAGGAGATTGTAACCCCGTTCCATCCGTTGTTATCGTATGATTGAATGCGGCGGGCGGATAATATCCGCCCATACGGTGAAAAACTATGCAATCGGGAGGCTCGGATTTATGGTTGGAGAGGATTTATTTTATTCAGCGCTTTTTCGAGATTTACCTCCGGGGATTCAGCGCCGTCAAGGAGCAAAACTTCGCAGGAAAGGAGCTTTTGCCATTGGTCATGCTTTGCCCTGCTTCGGATTTCCAAACCGCCAAAGTCATAGGCTTTTGCCCATTCAATGAATTCACGGTGTTTTTGATACATATCCCCGCCGATTTCGATGCGGGAACCGAAAAGCTTTTTCTCCCGCTGATAAAGCCTTTCCATCCTGAGGGAAGGTTCCATCTCTATTCTTATGGCAAGGGTGAAAAGAGGAATAAAAACGTCGCCCCAACCGGTTATGGAACCGGAAATCACCGCGTTTTCGGATTCGGAAATCTTCTTTTTCATCAGCTCAATACGTTCCTCGGCGGGACGTTTTTGGGTGAAAGGAGGATCCGAAGGAACCCAGAAAAAATCATCCGCATCAATTAAAGTATATCCGAGTTTTTCGCAAATCATTTGGCCGAGGGTCGTCGTTCCGGAACCTGAAGCTCCGAAAATATGAATCAGGTTTGGCATTTCAGTTGAATTTATTCATGGCGTCGTCGATTTTGCCGTCCATAATGAGCTTTGCGGCTTCGGCGGCATTTTCGTACATTCCGGAAAGGGTTTTGAGGTCGTCTTCGGAATATTTTCCGAGAACCCAATCCGCAAGATCCCAGCCGTCGGGCTTTTTTCCGATGCCGATTTTGATGCGGGGGAAATTATCTCCGCCGCAAAGGGCAATGATGCTTTTTATTCCGTTATGACCGCCTGCGCTGCCTTTTTTTCGTATGCGCATTTTGCCGACGTCAAGGGTGGTGTCGTCATAAATTACTATAACACGCTCGAGGGGAATTTTATAGAAATCCATGGCGGAAAAAACCGCTTCGCCGGAAAGATTCATAAAAGTCTGGGGTTTTATGAGGAAAACCCTGTGTCCCCCAAGCTCGCCTGCGGCAGTAAGCGCCTTGAATTTAAGTCTGTCGATATGGATGCCCATTTTATCCGAAATAACGTCCATGGCCATAAAGCCGGTGTTGTGGCGTGTCGTTTCGTAATCCTTTCCCGGATTACCGAGCCCGACTATTATATATTCCGGCGGACCGGAAACTTTTTCGGTCTTTTTAATTTTATCAAACAAACTCCAGATGTCGCTCATTTTTTCTCCTTTCAAAAGCCTTCCTTGTGTAAAGGCAGGTGGCATTTGCAAAAGCAAATGACGAAGGGATAGTAACCCTGTTCATTTATAATTTACCAGTAAAGCGGAACAAAAAAAGTATAGGGTGCCGTTGCAATTGCCATTATAAGCGCAAGTTTTTTCTTTTGCGCATCTTCAATATCAAGATTTTTGAAGCTGATTTTGTAATCCGCAAAATAGATGCACACTGCGGAAATTGCAGCCGCCGCCAAAAGCCCGAAAAATCCGCCGATGCTTTCCGGACCGTTCACCGTGTTTTCAAAAATGCTGTTGAGAAAAGGGTTTTCCGAAAAACTCGCAAGATAAAGCCCGCCGAAAAGAAAACCCGAACCGACGAAATCCGAAAGAAACCCGAAGATGAATACCTTGAGTATGCTTTTCTTCCAGATTTCCCTTGCTCTTCCGCGAACAACATAATGCGCCCCGAGAAGAATCACAAGCGAATCAATGATAAAGTTCGCCGGAACTGTTACCAGCCACATCTGCGGAAAAAGAATCAGCATCCAGATTGGGAAAAACACGTTGTAAAGTCTTTGGTTTTTCATAAAA
>CAZOOL010000023.1:2069-16321 GCA_964581405.1 uncultured Oscillospiraceae bacterium
AATCAGCATCCAGATTGGGAAAAACACGTTGTAAAGTCTTTGGTTTTTCATAAAAATACCTCTGAAGGCCCCCTTGCCTAAAGGGGACCTGTCTGCGAAGCAGACCGGGGGATTCCTTTTGGATTTTCGGAATTTCGGAAAGAATCCTCCGTTATTTCCTAACGGAAATGCTGCCTCCCTTTAACAAGGGAGGCTTTTTATCAATGTGCCAGAAGCCATGTTTTGCCTATGCCGACGTCAACCTCCATGGGGACGGAAAGCTTTGCGGCGTTTTCCATTTCATACTTAAGGATTTCCGCGGCTTTTTCGGCGCAGTTTTCGTTTGCTTCGATAATAAGCTCGTCGTGCACCTGCATAATGAGTTTCGCATCGAGGTTTTCTTCCCGGAGCCTGTTTTCAACTTTTACCATCGCAAGCTTGATGATATCCGCCGCGGTGCCCTGAATTGGCATATTGCGGGCAACCCTTTCGCCAAAGGAGCGGAGATTGAAGTTGCTGCTGGAAAGTTCCGGAAGGTATCTTCTTCTTCCGTAGGAAGTAACGGCGTAGCCGCATTTTTTTGCGGTTTCTATGCTTTCCTTCATAAAGCGGTCAACGCCGCTGTAATGGCTGAGATAGCTGTCGATATACTGCTGGGCTTCCTTTGTCGGAACGCCGATATTTTCCCCAAGGCTCCATGCGCCGATACCGTAAACGATTCCGAAGTTGACTGCCTTTGCGCGGCTTCTCATCTGGGAAGTGACGTAATCCTCCGGCACCCCGAAAACCTGCGCGGCGGTTTGGGTATGGATATCGGTGCCGCCGGTGAAAGCGGAAATCATGTTTTCGTCGCCGGAAAGATGGGCGAGAACCCGCAGCTCGATCTGGGAATAGTCCGCGTCAACAAGGGTATAACCCTCTTTCGCAACAAAAAATCCTCTCATCCTGCTTCCGAGCTCGGTGCGTATCGGGATATTCTGGAGGTTCGGTTCGAGGGAGCTTATACGCCCGGTGCGGGTTTCCTTCTGGTTAAAGCGGGTGTGAACTCTGCCGTCCGGCGCAAGGGCATTAAGAAGTCCGTCAACGTAGGTGGAATTGAGTTTCGTCAGTTTTCTGTATTCAAGGATTTCGTCAATGGCGGGGTGATAGGTTCTCAGATCCTCGAGAACGTCCGCGCTTGTGGAATATCCGCTTTTGGTCTTTTTCTTTGCGGGAAGACCGAGATGCTCAAAAAGAACGACACCAAGCTGCTTCGGCGAAAGAATGTTGAATTCCTCGCCGCAAAGCTGATAAATACGCTGTTCGGTTTCCTTTATGGTGCTCAAAAGTTCATCTCCGAAGGAACGTATGCCTTCGGGGTCGATTTTGAACCCCCGAAGCTCCATGGAAGCAAGAATTTTCGCAAGGGGAAGTTCGATTTCGTCAAGGATTTTTTCCTCTCCGTGGCTTTTGAGTTCGGTGCGGAGCTTTTCGCAAAGGTCCGGAAAGACCGCCGCCTTTTCGAGCAGCTTCGGATAAAGATGATATTCGTCGTTGAGCACGCAGCCTTCCGCATGGTAAAGCGCGGCAAGTCTTTCGGTGGTGTAATCGTCGCCGGAAACATTGAGTATATAGCCCGCAAGGGAGGTATCCATGGTGCAGTTTTTAACTTTTGCATCGTGGTTTTCCGCCCAGCGGCAAAGGAATTTAAGGTCATCGGTGCGTTTTTCAACGTTTGAGCACAGGAAATTTGCAAGTGCCGCTTCAAAAAACAGCCCGTCGTTCTCAATGAGCACGGCGTAACCTTTGAAAACAAGGCAAACGCAGGTGATATCGTCCCCTTCTGATTCGAAAAGCACGTCATAGGGCGCAAAATTCTCATCTGCGGAAAAATCGGAGTTGTCGCCGAGGATAACTTCCATTGTTTTCTTCGGCGCGGTGCTCGTTTCCTCCTGCTCGGGAATTTTTGAAGGGTCAAGGCCGAGCCTTTCAATCATTTTATACATTTCAAGCTTTGCAAGAAGGGCGCAGGCCGCCGCTTCGTCGCGGTTTTTCGGCATATAGTCCTCGAGATTTTCAGAAATGGGAGCATGACGGTTGATTTCGCCGAGCCGGCGGCTGAGGTATGCCATATCTCTTCCCTCATCAAGCTTCTTTCTTTGAGCAGGCTTGAGCACCAGCTCGTCAAAATGAGCATAGATGTAATCAACGCTTTTATATCTTTGAATCAAATCAAGGGCGGTTTTTTCGCCGATGCCCGGAACGCCGGGAATATTGTCGCTGGAATCCCCCATAAGCGCCTTTACTTCAATGAGATCAAGGGGTTCGACTCCGTATTTTTCGTGAACGGCAAAGGTGTCCATCATGGTCGAAACCGGTGCGCCCATTTTCGTGGTTGCAAGGCGGACGACGGTATGCTCACCAATGAGCTGAAGGCTGTCCCTGTCACCGGTGGAGATAACGCAGTCGGCGCCCTGCTCCTCGCAGATGCGGGAAATCGTTCCGAGGATATCGTCCGCTTCCCAACCCTCAATGGCAATAACCGGATATCCGAGATAGCCGAGAAGCTCCTTCATAACCGGGAACTGGTCGATGAGTTCCTGTGGGGTGGCATGGCGCCCGGCTTTATATTCGGTATAAAACTCATGCCGGAAGGTGGGGGCATGAACGTCAAAGGCGAAAACGATAGCGTCCGGTTTTACTTCCGAAACGGCGGTCAGCAGTATCGAAAGAAAGCCGTAGATGGCGTTGGTAAAAAAGCCGTCTTTAGTGGTGAGCATTTTTATTCCGTAAAAAGCGCGGTTCATAATGCTGTTTGAATCCACAGCCAGTATCTTCATGGAGGTTCCTCCCCGAAATATGATTTATTGGAATATTTAATAATATTATATTAACTTATTATAGCATATAATTTTTTGCTATGCTATAATAATGTTATTAATTATTTAAAGCCTTCCATTGGGAAGATATTAACCGCATCCGGCTTATTGTTCTCCTCAAATTCCATGCATGGCG
Organism: uncultured Oscillospiraceae bacterium; assembly: GCA_964581405.1. Lineage (GTDB taxonomy): Bacteria > Bacillota > Clostridia > Oscillospirales > Ruminococcaceae > UMGS1668. The sequence continues at coordinate 5,043 of CAZOOL010000023.1, forward strand.
GACACAGGTGCTCCCCTGCGATGGGTTAATATAATAAAGATGCGAAAAATCCATAAAATACAAAAAAGGCATTTCAATAAATTATCATCGGAGGCATAAATTGAAACACACAAAAAAATTATTGACCGCCATTATTCTTTCCGCAATTATTATTGCCGCATCCGGCTGCGAATTTTCCCCGGCCGAACAGACAATAGGTTCCGATGCCGAACTTTCTTCCATATCATCTTCCTTTGAATCCTCCGTTTCCGAAGAAAGTTCTTCCTCTTTTGAATCGTCTTCAGAATCTGAAGCCGTTATCGAGCCGGAACCTGTTTTGGAGCCGGTGGTGCATCTTTCTTCTTCGGAAGTGGAGCGCGGAAGCTATATATCCATCGCGGTGGAAAATATCGATCTTTACGGCTGTTCCTTTACGGATTTTCTCGGCTATGAGAGGGAATTCCGCGGAAAAAACGGCATCTGGTACTGCTTTATTCCGGTAAAAACCGCCGCACAGGCCGGTGAATACGAATTTTCTTTTTCCTTCGGTGATTTCAGCTATTCCGAAACCGTAACCGTTACGGAAAGAGATTTTCCGACGCAATATCTGACCGTTGAGCCTTCCACCCTCGAAGAAACCCTTGAAGACGATTCGGTTCGCGCCGCTTTTGATGCATTTTTCCAAAAATACCGCTATAACAATACGGGAGTTGCCCTTTGGAACGGCGAATTCGTTCTTCCTCTCGGGGACTATCAGTACAAACAGACCACCGCTTTCGGAACTTTCCGCACTTTTTCCAACGGAGATACGGAATGGCATAACGCAACGGATATGGCCGCTCCGGGCGGAACACCGGTCTATGCCACCAACAGCGGAAGGATACTTTTTGCCGGCTGGCTCGGACTTACGGGAAACACCATTATCATTGACCACGGCTACGGAATTATGAGCTGGCATTACCACCTCAACAGACTTGACGTTTCCGAAGGCGATATGGTCGAAAAAAATCAGCTTATCGGAACCGTCGGCACTACCGGCCTTTCCACCGGAAACCATCTCCATTTCGGCATAAGCGTCGGCGGTATTTTCGTCGATCCAATGGCCATGATGGGAACGGAACCGGAATTTGAATTCTGGGCGGTGAATGAAGAATGAAAATAGGAAATATCGAACTTCCGAAACACGCGGCGCTTGCTCCCCTTGCGGGAGTTGGCGACAGAGCCATGCGTGAAATATGCCGGGAATTCGGCGCGGTATGGACCGTCGGAGAAATGACCAGCTCCAAAGGGCTTTCCTACGGAAGCAAAAAGTCTGCCGAGCTTCTGGAAATAAACGAAGCCGAGCGCCCCACCGCCGTCCAGCTTTTCGGAAGCGAGCCGGAAACCATGGCGGAAGCCGCGAAAATGGCTCTTGAATACAAACCCGATGCCATAGATATAAATTTCGGCTGTCCGGTGCCGAAAGTCGCCGGAAACGGCGGCGGCTCCGCCCTTATGAAAGATCCCGAACTTGCGGGAAGAATAGTCCGGGCGGTGGCAGATGCGGTTGATATTCCCGTAACGGTGAAATTCCGTGCCGGTTGGGATAACGAGCACCTCAACGCCGTTGAATTTGCCTGCATCTGCGAAGCAAACGGCGCTTCTGCTCTTACCGTTCACGGCAGAACAAGAACCCAGATGTATGCTCCGCCGGTGAACTGGGATATAATCCGCCGGGTTAAGGAAGCCGTTTCCGTCCCGGTAATAGGCAACGGCGACGTGGATTCGCCGGAAAGCGCGAAGGCCATGTATGAACAGACGGGCTGCGACCTTGTGATGGTCGGTCGGGGCGCCATGGGCAACCCTTGGGTATTCCGGCGCATCGCGCACTATATGGAAACCGGCGAACTTCTTCCGGAACCCACCGCCGAGGAAAGAATGGCCGTGCTGAAAAAACACATAAGCCTTCTCTGTGAATACAAAGGGGAATATGTCGGCATGCGCGAAGCAAGAAAACATTCCTCCTGGTATATTAAAGGAATGCGCGGCGCAGCCGAATTCCGCAGGGAATGCGGCGCCCTCGAAACCCATGAGGACCTTGAGAATCTCATCGACAAAGTTCTTCTTTCCGCCGAAAATGAAGGCGGATTTTGAGCATCTTTCAAGGCTGTGTGAATAGAAAATTTGCTGTATGCAGGTTTTCCAGTAATTTACAATTAAAGGGAAAAATATACTCAAAAGTATCAAAAAACGGCTTTCAACAGTTTCTTTAATAAAAAATCGCTTTATTAAGCCCTTTTGTGGAGTATTCGGTGGAAAATGTTGAAAACTTATGCCGTTTGGTAATATTTTTCGGTGGAAAACTCGATTTTTCCACAAAGGCATTGTGGAAAAGGTTGAAAAGTGCTCAAAAAAACGGCTTTTTCAAGCGGTTTAGCACCAAAAGTTTTCCATGTTAAGAAAAAACAGGTGTTGAAAAACCCAAAATGAGCACCGAAAAGTTCAAAAATCAACCATTTTCAAAGGAGGGAGCACCATGAATAAAAAATCCCCGGCGGGACTGTATATTCACGTTCCCTTCTGCGTTCAAAAATGCAGGTACTGCGACTTTTATTCATTCCCCAAGGGGGAGGAATATTTTGAAAACTATAAAAACCGGGTGATAGAAGCCATCGGGTTTTACGGAAAAAAGTATGCAAGGTGCTATAACTCTTTGTATTTGGGCGGGGGAACTCCCCTGCTTTTGGGTGAAAAACACCTTTCGGATATTCTTTCTGCCGCGAAACCATATCTTACCCCCGATGCGGAAATTACCGCCGAGGGCAATCCGGGAGTTTCTGAACGGGTGGATTTTGAGATTCTTCGCAGGGCCGGAATCAACAGGCTTTCCTTCGGGCTTCAAAGCTCCGATGAAAGGGAGCTTTCGGCTCTCGGACGGATCCATACACCGAAGGAAGCGGAAAAAACGGTCGAGGCCGCCCAAAGAGCCGGTTTTGACAATATATCCCTCGATCTTATGCTGGGAATACCATATCAGACGGAGGATTCCCTTAAAAAGAGCATAGAATTTTGCGATTCCCTCGGGGCTTCGCATATTTCCTGCTATATGCTGAAAATCGAGGATGGAACCCCCCTTGCAAAAAGCGAACTGCGTTTTCTTTGCGCCGATGAGGAAAAAGCCGCCGATTTATATCTTTTTGCCTGTTCAGAGCTGGAATCCCATGGTTTTGAGCAGTACGAGATATCCAATTTTGCGAAGGGCGGCAGGCGTTCGTTCCATAATCTCCGCTACTGGCTGGACGATGAATATATCGGTATAGGTCCTTCCGCCCATTCTTTTATGGAAGGGCGCCGCTTTTATTTTGACCGGAGCATAAAAGATTTTCTCGAAAAGCCATTTGAGGAAAACGAAAAAGAGGAATCTTCCGGCGGAGGCTGGGAAGAATACGCGATGCTTCGGCTTCGGCTTTCCGATGGGCTGGACGTTTTTGAGCTCGGGAAAAAATTCCCCGAAGCGCCGGCGGAAAGAATCCTTGAAAACGCAAAGCCTTTTGAAAAGCCCGGGCTTCTTTGCATAGAAGGAAGCCGGATCTCATTTACCCCAAAGGGCTTTCTTCTTTCCAATGCACTTACTGCGGAAATTCTTTTCGTCTGAAAAAGGATAAGTGACGACGGACGATCGTGATAACGCAAAAAGTATGATCAAGTATAAAGCTTCGGCACATGAAGCGGTATTTTTCTGACGTCCGATATGCTTTAGCCGACTGTTCGGTAAAATGGAGGCGAATAAACATGAAAAAACTCCGTACCCTCGGAATAGTGACCATGGTACTGCTGGTGCTCATAATCGGAGCGCTTGCGGCTTTTGCCGCGCTGGGATTTTTTGAACCCGACGAATATACGGGAAACGAAAACGGCGGAGAAATTTCAATAGAACCCTCCATCGGGGAAGATTCTGCCGAACAATGGAGGACTTCCGAAACCGCAGTGATAAAAACCGAAAAGGGAGATATCATTATAGAACTGGGCGATTGCGCCGCCGCGGAAAAATTTATGGAGCTCAGCGGCTCCGGCATTTTTGATTTTGCGGAATTTATTACTCTTGCGGATAATATGTTTATCCAGACGGGAGTTTACGGCGAAGGCTTTCCCGCAGAGGAAACCGGTTTTTCCTGTGGGGAGGGCGCCGTCGGATTCGTTATGGAGGACGGCGAAGCCTTTCCGAGTATAGTCATCATAACGGCGGAGCTTTCCGGGGATTACGATGAAAGAGTGCTTGTTTTCGCCCGGGTGGCTTCCGGCATGGAAACGGTGAGAGCCATTGCGGAAAGCGAAAATTCCGGCTATACCGGCGGTTTCGCCGCGGTTGAACCGGTAAAGATAAACGGGATCGGGATAGTATCCGCAGAAGAATAAACCTAAGGCAAATAAAGAAAAAGACCAAAAAGGTTTTTGAAAACTCTGTCCGATTTGATTCTTTAATTGTTGACTTTACCGACGGATTATTATAATATAGTAATGTAAAAAAATCCCCGAAGAAGGAGAAATAAAAAATGAGCAAACAGAACAATAACCCCGCAGAAAACGAAGATTACGGCAATGATTTTGTAACCCTTGTTGACGAAAACGGCAAAGAAACCGAATTTGAAATCGTTGATTCCCTTGTAACTGAAAACAACGAATATTTCGCCCTTATCCCCACCGAAACCCCCGAGAACCTCGCAAGCGATGACGGCGAGCTCGTTATCCTCAAAGTTGTTGAAGAAGACGGCGAAGAATTCCTTGAACCCATCGAAGACGATGAGGAATTTGAGGAGATTTCCGAAATCTTTATCGACCGCCTTGAAGAACTCTATGATTTTGACGAACAGGAAAGCTGATAATTATGCCGCAGGAATTTGAAGAATACAATACCGTAACTCTCACCGATGAGAACGGCAACGATATCGAATTTGAGCTTGTTGATGCCATTGAACACAATGGCAAAAAATACTGCGTGCTCTATCCCGAAGGTCTTACCGAGGAAGAGCGCGAGCTCGAAGAACCTGTAATTCTCGAATACGTCATTGATGAGGACTGCGACTATCTTGAAGAAATCGTTGATGAAGACGAATACGACGAAATTTACGGCATCTATTTCGGTGAAGAGGGATACGAAGCATAATTCCCCGCCGAAAAGCAAATAATAACACCAAAACACCCTGCTTTGTACGAGAATCGTCCGTTTTTTTAATCCAACAAATCTTGAAACGGGAGCTTTTCTCCTTCCATGTAATGTATGCCCTGTTTTACAGGGGAACGTGAACCGGAAGGGAAGGTTTTACCCACCCTTGTCTTATGACCGGGTTTCAACGATGGACTGTTCGGCAACGCGGGGTATTTGTATTTAATACCATTTTACCGTAGGGGCGGATATCATCCGCCCGTCCCAAGAAAAATCAAAAGAGGTGTTCCAATGTCCCGGCTTGAAAGAACGGAGCTTTTCCTCGGAAAAGCCGCAACGGAAAAACTGAATACCGCAAGGGTCGCAGTAATGGGACTTGGCGGAGTCGGCGGAGCCGCCGCCGAAGCTCTTGTAAGAGCGGGTATAGGTCATCTGCTTTTGATTGACGGCGATACGGTTGACGAAACGAACATCAACCGCCAGCTTCTTGCGACCTATGAAACCGTCGGCATGGATAAAATTGCCGCGGCGGAAAAACGCTTTCGGGCAATCGCGCCGGATGCGGATATGACCTTTATAAAGGAATTTTATCTTCCGGAAAACAGCGGCTTCCTCTATGACTGGAAGCCGGATTACGTCATTGATGCCATTGATACCGTAACTGCGAAGCTCCATATTGCGGAGGAATGTAAAAACCGGGGAATAAACCTGCTTATGTGCCTCGGAACGGGCAACCGTCTTGATCCGGAAAAGCTTCATATCGGAGATATTTCGGAAACCGCCGGCTGCGGCTGTCCCCTTGCAAGGGTGATGCGCCGGGAACTAAAAAAGCGCGGCATAGAAAGGCAAACGGTACTTTTCAGCACCGAGGAAGCAAAAAAAGCCGCCGTTGAAAGCGAAGGCGGCCGCCATGCCCCGGGAAGCATCTCTTTTGTGCCTCCGGCGGCTGGGTATCTCCTTGCGGGAAAATGCGTCAGGGATATCATCAAATCCAATGCAGGGAACGGTTTTGACCATTTTGCAAAAAAGCAACCCGGAGAGATTTTATAAAAACGGGCGCACACATAGGTGCGCCCCTGCATTTTTAATTTCCGATTTTTCACTATCCACTTGAAAAAGGAGTGTTCATGAAATGATAAAACCCGGGCGCTACCGCCATTTCAAAGGAAAAGAATACGAAGTTTACGGAACCGCGAAGCACAGCGAAACCGAGGAGGAAATGGTAATTTACCGCCAGCTCTACGGCGAGCGTGCACTTTGGGTGCGTCCCGCAGCCATGTGGGAGGAAACCGTCGAGCGGGACGGCATTACATATAAGCGTTTCACCTATATCGGAGAACCTGACGAAAACTCCGACGACCCCACGAAAGGAACAAAATGAACAAGAAACTTATTTTGATAGTGCTGGTGATGGTGCTTTCGGTGACCTTTACTCTTTTTGCGATAGATTCCCGCCTTAAGGTGGTGAATTATACCCTCGAGAGCGATGAAATTTCCTCGCCCGTAAGGATAGCCTTTATTTCAGACCTCCATTCCTGCAAATACGGCGGAAGCAGCCAGAGCGACCTTATTGAAGCGGTCAGAGCACAAAATCCGGATATTGTTCTTTTCGGCGGTGATGCCTTTGACTGTGACCTTGACCCGGAGGCAACGTTTGTTGCTATGCGCGAAATTGCTGCGGAATATCCCTGCTATTACGCCATTGGAAACCACGAAGCAGGGAGAGAAGACAAAGACGAGCTTTTGAAAGAGGTATGCGAAATTGGCGTTATGCTTCTTGAAGAGGAAAATGTGATACTTGATATAAACGGCGAAAAAGTTATATTGACCGGTGTAAAGGATTCCGGAGCCTATTCCACGGAAGATGAAGAAAAACAGGAAATACTTACGGAAAGAGCCGTTGCCCGCATAAAAGAGCTGAAAACAGAAGCGGAAGAGGGTTTTAATATCCTTTTGTTCCACCGCCCGGAAAATTTCGAAGATTACGCAGAAATGGATTTTGACCTCGTGCTCAGCGGCCATGCTCATGGGGGTCAATGGAGGATTCCCGGCGTGCTCAACGGGCTCTATGCGCCCCATCAGGGTATTTTTCCGAAATACGCCGGCGGTGAATACGCGCTCGACGGCTGCACTATGATTGTTTCCCGCGGGCTTGCGAAGGAATGCAACTGGGTTCCGAGGGTCTTTAACCGCCCGGAGCTTGTGGTTATAGATATAGTATAATATTAAAAGAAAATCATAGAATCATCTCCGCCGCCGCTTCGGGGCAGAGATTCGGAAAAACCGCAAGAACCACCGCACAGGCGATGAGTCTTGCGGCTTTTTTTATCAGAAAGTCGATATCGTTCGGTGAAACGAAAACAGAATCCGAATCCGGATACCGTATTACCGTCGGCGTTCCCATGGCGATCACCGGAACGCCGAGGCTCGCCCGGTCGAGGGCGTATTTTCCGTTTCCGACTCCAGAACCCGGGGCGAGCCCGCAATCGGAAAGCTGGACAGTCCGACAGATATGGGAAATATCCTCCGCCGCAAGGGCGTCGATCGCGATGACAGCCGCAGGCCGGAGTTTTTCCACCGCAGCGGAAATCAGAATTTCCGGTTCGACGGCGGTTTTTCCGAAGGTTCCCGGAGAAAGGGAGCAGAGCTTTCTTCCGAAAAGCTCGCCGCAGGGCAGAATTTCCGCCGCCATCGGACCGAGCGAATCCGCCGTGAGAGAGGAGTTCCCTATTCCGACCGCAAGGATATCCCCTTTTTCCGGAAGAAGTTTTTTCGCTTCCGATGCGAGAGCGGAAGCCTCGGCGGAAAAATCAGAAAAAGGAACACGGACGGAATCCGCCTCGACGGTGATATAAAGTCCTTTGGATTTTCCGAAAAGCGCAGAATCCTCGTCTGTTTCGATGAGTACCTCGGTTATTTCCGTTTCTCCATGAAAAAATCGCCTGATTTTTGAATAATCGAAAGATTTTTTGTCAATTATTTCTTTTGCAAGGTCAGTTTTGGTTGACATTTGGGTTTCTCCTTTGTTATAATATACATTACCGGTATTTTGCAAACCGTGTTAATGCAGGTCCCGGCTTATTTTGGACTGTTCACAAATATTTTTGTGATAATAATGCCAAAAACCCTTGACAGAACGAATTATTTCGTGTAAGATGTTTATTTGTGAATGTATCCGATAAGCGAAGGAGGTGTAGTTCATGCCGAATATTAAATCTGCAAAAAAGAGAGTTAAGGTTATCGCAACCAAAACCGCTCGCAACAAAGCAATCAAAACCAACCTTAAAACCAACATCAAAAAAGCTGAAATCGCTTGCGCAAACGGTGCTGAGGATAGAGAAGCCGCAATCCGCCTCGCAATCAAACGTGTTGACCAGGCTGCAGCAAAAGGTATCCTTCATAAAAACACTGCAGCAAGACGTAAATCCGCTCTTGCAAAAAAACTCAACGCAGCAAACGCTTAATTGATTAAAAATTTCGCCTTCATCTTTTGATGAAGGCGTTTTTTTATTTTAAATTTTCTCTCGCCAACCGTATGGGTGAACCAATGTGTTCGCAGATTTAAAACATCTCTTGCCAACCGCAGGGGCGGATATCATCCGCCCGCAAAAAGTATTCCCGGAGGGAAAGGCTCCCTTTTGCAAATGGAGCCGGATTTTGCCGCAGGCAAAAGGCTGAGGGCTCGTCACCTCCTGCACCGCTTCACTGATGCAAAAACCCAACTCCGTTTTCCGTTTTATTTGTCTTTCGGCTTGAAAAGAAGCGCAGCTATGAATCCGAAAACGATTGCCGCGGTGATGCCGCCCGCGGCGGCAGAAATTCCGCCTGTGAATATTCCGAGGAATCCGCTATCGGCAACAGCGGCGCGAACACCTTTCGCAAGGGTATGCCCAAAGCCGGAAAGCGGAACCGTCGCGCCGGCTCCGGCAAATTCAGCCAAAGGCTCGTAAAGCCCAAGAGCGGAAAGTATGACTCCGGATACAACGAATCCCACAAGGATCCTTGCGGGGGTCAGTTTCGTTCTGTCAATAAAAATCTGCCCGACGGCGCAGATCGCCCCGCCCACGAGAAAGGCTTTGAGATATTCCATCAGAAAATCCCTCCCTTTTCCGAAGAATAGCAGATGAGATGCGCGACTCCGGGAATGGTTTCGCCCTGCTGAACGCTGGTGGGGCTCATAAGGGCGCCGGTGGACATTACCAGCACGTTTTTAAGCTCTCCGCTTCGGATGCGGGGAAGAACGTGCCCGCTTATGACCGAAGCGCTGCAGCCGCAGCCGGAAGCGCCGGATTCCACCTGCTGTTTTTCCCTGTCGTAAATCATAAGCCCGCAGTCATTGTAGTTTCCGCAGAGAGGATAGCCTTCCCTCGCCATAAGCTCCACCATAAGCGAAGAACCGACATAGCCGAGGTCGCCGGTGAGGATAAGGTCGTAATCCGAAGGATCGGTATAGGTATCCCGGAAAAACTGCGAAAGGGTCGCGGCGGCGGCGGGAGTCATGGCGGCGCCCATATTGTTCTGGTCGTTTATGCCGAGATCCTCCACCGTTCCGAAACAGACCGCCTTGACATAGGGCGCACCGGCATCTTTTGAAATAACGGCGGCTCCGGCGGCTGTGGCGGTCCATTGGGAGGAAGGCGGGCGCTGTCCGCCGTATTCGAGAGGAAAACGGTATTGGCGTTCCGCGGAACAGAAATGAGAGGAAGCCACCGCAAGGCAGTGCTTCGCGGCGGAATCCGCGAAAACCGCCGAAAGACCCGTCGCTTCCGCATAGGTGGAGCAGGCGCCGTACAGCCCGATGTAGGGCACCTTTTTGCCGCGGATTCCGTAAGCGGAAGCAATGCACTGATTGAGAAGGTCGCCGGCAAAAACGAAATCAATATCCCCCATGCAAAGCCCGCATTTTTCGAGCGCTTTTTGCGAAGCAAGCTCCTGCATTTTGCTTTCCGCTTTTTCCCAGGTCTTTTCGCCGAAGCGGGAATCTTCGTTTATGATATCGAAATCTTTTCCGAGGGGGCCTTCCCCCTCTTTTTTTGAGCCTACGGCGGCGGAAGCCGAAACTCCGACCCTGCCGTCTATGATAATGGTCTGTTTCCCGATTTTATGAGCCAAAAAATCACCCCGTTTTGGGGTTATTGTTTGCGGGAAAGCCTTGTTTATGCAAAAAAGAATGATATAATGAAGAAAAAGGGGTGAGTTTATGAAACCGTTTTTAGGCATCGATTTAACAACCGACAAAAGAAACACCCGCTTTAACGGAGAGGAATTTATTGTTCAAAAGCCTTCGGACGCTTTGGCAAGCTCCTTTGCCGATTCACATCAAAAGGCGGAAGAAATTATCGAAAAAGCAAATATGCCTTTTCTTTTTCATATTATTAAAGACATTTGCGGGCTTGCCGTTGCTGTTATCGCTATCGGCATCTTGAAATCCGACGTTTCTTTGGAACAGGCCTATAAAAATGCTCCGGATTTATTCTGGGCGGCCGGTATCTGCGCCGTCATCTGGGTTGTTATTTTAATTCTAGGCAGACATAAAGCCAAAACCGTTCTTGGAACAGATGAAAGTTATCAGACTTTTGAATACAGAGAAGGAATGGCTGCTGCTATATATAATGAGCTTTCTGTTCCCGATGACGCAAAAGAAGCAGATACCCTCAGCTTTTTCTATAAGCTGAAAAACGGAACAATAAATCCCGTGGATAAAGGAATCAACGCAACTTATTATAATTACGTATTCAGGGTATTTAAGGATGACAAAAATCTGTATCTTGCAAATTTGAACGAAAAATACGCTTTTCCGCTGTCGTCCGTCGGGGATATCCGCACCATTGAAAAACGCATCTGTATTTCCGGATGGAATAAAAAAGTGCCTTTTAACGAAGATCCTTACAAACAGTACAAAATAACAAGAGATGATATGGACTATATCCACTGCAAACCATATTACGTTATAGAGATAAACCATAACGACGAGGAATTCGGAATTTATATTCCGGGTTATGAGCTTCCTGTCTTTGAAGAATTGCTGAATAAAAAAGCTGAATAAATTAAAAAGAGGCCCGACCGAAAGGTCAGGCCTCTTTTTACATCATTCCCATAACATAAAGTATCAGCCCATAAATTACGCTTGCCATAACGCCGTAAACAATAACCGGAC
>CAZOOL010000024.1:0-2273 GCA_964581405.1 uncultured Oscillospiraceae bacterium
TGTTCTGAAAAAAATCCACCCGAAAAGAAAAATTCTGCCAAATATTAAAGCTCCCACTGCATAAATTTAGGTAAACTATTGCCTTTGATGAACTTATCTTGCCGCAACCCTCAACCCCGCAGTGTTTGATGGTACGCTCCTTTTATCTCATTATAACAAAAAAAGGAGGCGCCTCATTGCGAAGCGCCTCCGTCCGGAGAACATTGAATTCTGCCTTATTTTTTTGAATCCTCATAGACCATTCTTATTCCTTCAAGGGGCAGACGCTGGTCGATATAATCGAAGAGCCCGGTTTCGCCGCCGAAAAGACGGGCGAAACCGCCGGTGGCAACAACTTTTGCTTCGCTGCCAATGACCGCTTTGAGGTTCTTCACCATCATGTCGATGGCGCCGAGATAGCCGTAATAGGCGCCGCTCTGCATGGAGGAAACGGTGTTGCGCCCAAGGGCAAATTCCGGTTTAAGGATCTCCACTTTCGGGAGCTTCGCGGCCTTTTCATAAAGGGCGTCCATGCTGGTTTTGATGCCGGGATAGATTATGCCGCCAAGGTATTCGCCATTCCCGGAAACCGCCTCGCAGGTCGTGGCGGTGCCGAAATCCACTATGATGAGCGGGCCGCCGTATTTACGGAATGCCGCATAGGAATCGACTATTCTGTCTGCGCCCACTTCCTTCGGGTTTTCGTAAAGGTTCGGCATATTGCAAAAAAGGTTTTCCCCGATGACAAGTGGTTCGAGGTTAAAATATTTGCGAACCGCGCTGCAAACGGAATAGTTTACCTGCGGAACAACGGAACTTATTATAACGTCAGAAACTTCATTAAGGTCGATTTTTCTGTATTCAAAGAACTGGGTCACGAAAAGTCCAACCTCGTCGGAGGTGATATCCCTCTTTGAACCAAGGCGGAAAACCCCGATAAGCTCTTTGCCTTCGTAAATGCCGAATTCCATGGTGGTGTTCCCGATGTCGATAACAAGGATCATTTTTTGATCTCCTTCTGTTTAACAAGATTGTCTGTAAGGTTTAAATAATCTTTCGCAAAAGCTTCGAGCGAATTCTTTTCCGCGAACTCCCGGCAGGAAAGCCCAAGAATTTCCCGGTCGCCTCCGGTCATCTCCATAAGGGTTTTTATCCCGAGCCGGATGCTTTCCTTATGGCGCGGTCTTATGATAACGGTGCCTCCGCTTTTGCGAAAGAAATCCGCGTATTTATCCGCGCAGGCAACGACCGGCCGCCCCGCGAGAAATGCGGAGAAAAACCGTTCGTAATCAAAAGCCGCGCCTTTGATAAAATCGTTTTCCGAAAGAAAGATGCCGTCCGCGGCTGAAAGAACAAACGAAAGCTCCTCCTGCTTTGGGGGCTCCATAAAAAATACGTTGGTAAGTCCCTTTTCCGATGCAAGATTTTTATAAAAAGCTTCCCTTGTTCCGCCTGAAAGAAAAACGAGGGCGAATTTATCCCCAAGCCCGGTGCAAACGGAAAGCAGTTCCTCTATTGAAAAACCAAAATCAAGATTTCCTGCAAAAGCGAGCACGAAGGTGCCGCCCTCCTTAAAAAGACCAAGGGCGTTTTTTTGCTCCTTTGCCGCTTCGGAAGGCGTTTTTGCCGCCGGAAAAGCCGGAAGATTCAAAGGATAAAGATTCCTTGCTCCCCGAAAAACCTGTTGAGCATCGGGGAAAAACCCGAGCACCGCATCGCTTTTACTCAAAGCGGCATTTATGCTCCGCCCGAGCAGCATGAGCACCGGATTAAAGGACGAAATCAGCCCCAGCCGGGTCAGGGTTTCTTTCGGTGAGCACGAAAACTCAGTTATGAGCACGGCGCCGGCGGCTTCGGCAATTTTTGCCGCGGCAGTGGCGCAAAAGGGCAAAATACCTCCGCATATAACCGCATCCGGAAGGAACAGCCCCCCAAGGCTCGCAAAATTATCCGAAAGCAGCGCGGAAAAGGTCAAAAGCTCCTTCGTATGAAGCCCAAATCCCTTTTGCGAACCGGGGATCTTAACAAAAAGCTGGCTAATGCCGCCGCTTTCACGGAATTCAAAGGATTCCGGGCAGTCTTTAGGGCAAAGCTCGATCCTTGCGAGAAGGACGTTTGCCCCAAGGCGGGAAAATTCCCTTGCGAGGAAAATCCGCCTTCGGCAATTTTCCTCCGTAATGCGGCAAAAAGCCGCTTTTTTGGAAGAATTCTCTCCCGCATTTTCCAAAATCAGGGCATCGTCGATCATAAGTATATTCAAAGGGAAAACCGCCTTTCGATTTAATAACCTCCTC
>CAZOOL010000024.1:2373-16019 GCA_964581405.1 uncultured Oscillospiraceae bacterium
CCTCCTCAGTCACCTTCGGTGACAGCTCCTCCGCCGAGGAGCTTTTATTTAAGTTTTCCCTAAAATTACTTATATATACTTATTTTTCAATATTTTCAACTTCCGCGAGGGTAAGCTCGAGAAGTTTGGAAACGCCTTCCTCCTGCATGGTTACGCCGTAAAGACGGTCAGCGTGTTCCATGGTTCCTCGGCGGTGGGTGATGGCGATGAACTGGGTGTTTTCCGTAAGGCGAAGAAGGTAATCCGCATAGCGGTCAACGTTCGCTTCATCAAGCGCCGCCTCGATTTCGTCTAGGATACAGAAGGGCGCGGGGCGCACCTTGAGTATCGCGAAATAGATGGCAATGGCGACGAAGGTCTGCTCGCCGCCGGAAAGGGAAGCGAGGTTGTTTATTATTTTGCCCGGAGGCTGAACTGTTATGTCAATGCCGGATTCAAGAACGTTGTCCGGATCGGTAAGGCTGAGCTTTGCTTCGCCGCCGCCGAAAAGTTCCTTGAAAACAACCGCAAAGTTGCCCGCAATCTGGGTAAAGCGGTCGAGGAAGATGGTTCGCATCTGTCCCATAAGGTTGCGGATGAGTCCCCGAAGCTCGTCGCGGGATTTTTCCGCGTCCTCTATCTGGGACTTCATAAATTCATAGCGCTCGTTTACCTCCTTGAATTCCTCAATGGCGGAAACGTTTACCGGGCCAAGGGCTTTTATCTTGCTCTTGAGCTCGTTAAGGCGGCGCTGAGCCTTCTGGGGCTCGGTAATTTCCTCAGCAATTTCTTCGGCGCGGCTGTATGTAATTCCGTATTCGTCCCAAAGCTGGCTGATGATTCGGTCATAGTCCTTCTGCATCTCGTCAAGGCGGGCGCGGGCTTTCGCGAGCCGGACGGAGGATTCCTCTCTTCGGCCGACGGTATCTCTCTGGGCGGTGCGCTCCTCGGTGGTGCGGCGCTCATAGTCCTGGCGCTGCGCAAAAAGAGCGGTGATTTCGGTGCGGTTTTCTTCCGAAAGGTTGGAAAGCCGGAGCTTTTCGTCCTCGATGCCTTTGATTTCAGCGGAAAGAGCGGCGTTTTTGTCGCCGATAGTGGCTTTCCTTTCGCCAAGGGCAGAAATCTTTTCTCCGCGCTGTTCGCTGTTTTCAAGAAGCTGTGCAATGGCGCCTTCGATGGCCTCGATATCCTTTTGGATTATCGCGGCGGAAAGGGCAAGGGCGGAAAGCGCGGAAGCATTTTTGCTTTCCTTTTCGCCGATGGCAAAGAGTTTTTCGTCAATGGAAGAAGCCGCTTTGATAAGAGCCTCTTTCTTTCCGGTTCGGTCGGAAAGATAACCCTCGTATTCGGTTATGCGGCTTTCGGCATCTTTGATGGCTTTGCCGAGGATATTGCGCTGGGTTTCGGCTTCCTCGCCGGCGGCTTCCGCATCGGAAATCTGCATAAGAAGGCGTTTCTTTTCGCCTTGCGCGCGGATTTTATCTTCGGAAAGGGTGCGAAGTTCGCTTTCGGTGGCAAGGGCGTCCGCTTCCATGGCGGAAATTTCCTCTTTAAGCCTGTTGTAATCCGCTTCGCCGTCGGAAAGGAGTTTTTCCGCGGCAGCGGCTTTTTTGAGGAGCTCGTCGATCTCCTGTTTTCTGGAAAGAAGTCCGGCAGATTTAACGCTGGAACCGCCGGTAAGGGAACCGCCGGCATTGACGAGCTGTCCGTCAAGGGTGACAATGCGGAATTTATATCCGTATTTTTTTGCAATGGCAACGGCGCAGTCAAGGTCCTCCGCAACAACGATTCTGCCGAGCACGGATTTGACTATGCCGTCATATTTCGGGTCGTTTTTAACAAGGTCGCATCCGATGCCGATGAATCCGTCACAGGAGGAAAGCCCCTTTTCATCGAGTCGGCTTCCGCGTACCGAAGTAATGGGGAGGAAAGTTACCCTTCCGCGTCCCTGTTCTTTAAGCATTTTAATGGCTTTCTTTGCGGCGTCCTCATCGGTGACGACGATATTCTGGAGCGCCGCGCCAACGGCGGTTTCAACCGCAAGGCTGTATTTGGCGTCAACGGAAAGAATCTTTGAAACCGGTTCGAGTATTCCGCGGAGTGAACCCGCGGCGCCTTTGTCGAGAACGTATTTTACGCTCTGACCAAAGCCTTCCATGTTGCGTTCAAGATCCTGAAGGAGCTTTGCTTTCTGGGCAAAGCCATCTGCCTCACGGCGGATTTTGCCGCGCTTTTCGTCCAGTGCCGCAAGCTGATTTTTGCGAAGGTCACGCTTCATAAGCATGCCGGCCTTGGAGTTGTTGATGCCCTCGGTCTTTTCCTCGATTTCTTCAAGAAGGTCGTTGACCTCGATGAGTTCAGCCTTGTAACCGTCAACGAGGGCGAGCTTCTGGCCTGCGGAAAGGGAAAGCTGTTCGAGCCGTTCGCCATACTGTGCTTTATCGTTTTTCGCGGTTGCGAGAACGACGCTGATATGACCGAGTTCCGTGTCTGCCTCGGCTATTTTCACTTCGGCGGCGGATTTTTCTTCGGCTGCAGCGGCTTTTTCCGCGGCAATATCATCGCCCTGTTTGTTGAGGCGGAGTTCTTCGGCGGAAAGTTTTTCCGCTTCGGCTTTTTTATCCTCAAGTTCCTTTCTGCGAAGTCCGATGGCGGCTTCGCCCTGGGTGGAATCGGAAGAAAGACTGGTGATTTCCTCGTCAATGCGGGCAATTTCGGTATTGTTGTGCTCTATGTCGTTCTGACAAACGGCGGCCTTTGCGGTCAGTTCGCCAAGGGTGTTTTCATTTTCGCTGATTTTTTCGCGTTTTTCCTCAACGACGGAGTCAATATCGCGGATCTGCTCGTAAAGGGCGTTTATGCGGTTTTCCGCCTCATTATAATCCGCGTCAAGGGCATCGTATTCGCTCTGATAAACGCCGATGGTGCTGTTCTGTTCCGCAAGCTGGCTTTTAAGTCTGCGGAGGGAACGCATCCAGACGGAAATCTCGAGTGACTTCTTTTCTTCGGCGTATTCAAGGAATTTTTTTGCCTTTTCGGATTGTTCAAGAAGGGGACCGACCCTTTCTTCCAGCGCGGAAAGGTTATCGCGCAGTCGGAGAAGGTTTTCGTCCGCTTTGGAAAGGCTCTTTTCTGCCTCCTCCTTGCGGTAACGGAATTTGGAAATTCCGGCGGCTTCCTCAAAAATCTCACGGCGCTGGTTGGGCTTTGCGCCGACTATTTCGGCGATTTTGCCCTGACCGATAATGGAATAACCGTCCTTGCCGAGTCCGGTATCCATAAAAAGTTCGTTGATATCTTTAAGACGGCAGGTTTTGTCGCCGATTTTATAATCGGAGTTTCCGTCGCGGTAATATTTTCGGGAAACTATGACTTCATCGCTGTCGATATTTAGGGTGCGGTCGCTGTTATCGAAACAGATGCGGACTTCCGCAAAACCGTGGGCGCGGCGAAGATGGGTTCCGTTAAAGATAACGTCCTCCATTTTTCCTCCGCGGAGGGCCTTGGTGGACATTTCACCGAGAACCCAGCGTACGGCGTCGCTGATATTGCTTTTTCCGCTTCCGTTCGGGCCGACTACGGCGGTCATTCCGCGTCCGAAGTTGAGTCTGGTTTTGTCCGGAAAGGATTTGAAGCCCGAAAGCTCAAGATATTTAAGAAACAAGTTTTCACTTCCTTGTTTTAAAAATCAAATAAGTTTTTAACCTTCCCAGAGGGGAAGGTGGCTTTTTTGCAGCTTGCTGCAAAAAAGACGGATGAGGGATTAACAAGGTAACGCGGAGCGCTTATCCGGATTCATCAGGGATAATCCCTCCTAAGTCTGCTTCGCAGACAGCTCCTCCTCTGGGGAGCTTTATTACATTCCTGCCATCATGACCTCAAAATCACCGGGAGAAAGCTCCTTTTTCCCAACGATTTTTATGTCATAACCAAGGCTTTTCCAATGCTCGATGTTGCTTCTGTGCTGGCCTGCGCATTTGGAAACGTCCGAAGGCGCAACGAAAAGGTCATAGCTGCCTTTGGGAAGGCGGGTCAGCATCGGGGCGATTTTTTTGCGGAAGCGAATGCTCTCGCAAATTTCACGGAAAGCCGGGTGATAGGGTCCGGCGATGAGATTATCCTCGAGGGAAATTTCCGCATGAAGCCCAAGGCGTATCACCTTTATGCCGTAAAGCTCAAAAACGTCAAGAAGCTCGGCACATTCAGCCGCCGCTTCGTCAACGGTCTGCGGGGAATATTCCCCATCCTCGAACCATTTTGCCATGGGCGTGTTTTTGAGCACGAGGGTCGGGTAAATACGCATGGTTTCCGGTCTAAGGGCGGCGAATCTTGCCGCGGTGAGCATATCGTCCTCTTTTGTCGAACCGGGCATGCCTGTCATCATCTGCAAACCGAGGGAAAAACCATGCTCTTTGATAAGGGCACAGGCTTTTTGGGTATCCTCAAAGGTGTGTCCCCGGCGGTTCTTTTCAAGAACCGCATCGCTGCAGCTCTGGGCGCCGAGCTCGATGGAGGTAACTCCGTACTCCTTGAGCATTTTGAGCACGGGCTCGTTTATGGCGTCCGGTCTTGTGCTGATGCGTATGCCGGAAAAGGCTTTCCGGTCGATCCATTTCTTTGCCGGCTCCAAAAGGGAGCGCATAAGCTCCTCCGGGATCATCGTGAAGCTGCCGCCGAAAAAGGCAATTTCGCTCTTTTCGGCGAATCCGTGGAGCTCTCTCGCGGCCTTTTTAAGGGTTTTGTCAACTTCCTCCGGGGTGGGAATGCCGCTTTCGCCGGTGATGGAATTCTGGTCGCAGAATGAGCACCGGTGGGGACAGCCCACCATCGGAACAAAGAAAGCTACGTTCGCGTGTTTCATTCGCCCATCAGCTCCAATGCTTCCTTTGCGGCGATCTGCTCCGCGGATTTTTTGCTTTTGCCGATTCCGTGGCCGATCACGTTGCTGTTGAGCATGACGTCAACCTCAAAGCGCTTGTCATGGTCAGGTCCGCTTTCACCGACGAGCACATAGGAAAGGCGTTCCTCGGGATTTTTCTGGATAATTTCCTGCAAAAGGGTCTTGTAATCTTTGAAAGCGACGTTTTCAACGTGTTCGAGCGACTTGGTGATGAATCTGAGCACGAATTTTGTTGCCGGTTCAATTCCACCGTCAAGATAGATGGCGGCGAGCACCGCTTCGAATGCGTCTGCGAGGATGGAAGGCCTTTCGCGTCCGCCCATAAGTTCCTCGCCGTGCCCGAGCCGGAGAAAAGAACCCATTTCGATTTCGTTGGAAAATCCGCAAAGGGATTTTTCGCAAACGAGGGAAGCACGGAGCTTCGTAAGTTCGCCCTCCGGAAGGTTGGTGTAATGCTCAAAAATATAATCGGAAACGATGATGCTCAAAACTGCATCCCCAAGGAACTCCTGGCGTTCGTTATAGGCAACGTGTTCTTTCGTTTCGTTGGCAAAGGAAGAATGTGTAACTCCGATTTCAAGGTATTTTATGTTTTTGAATTTGTACCCGAGCTTTTCTTCAAGGAGTGAAAGATCTCTGCTGCTCATTCGGCGGATTCCTCCTTCATCTTTGCGAGGGCGGCGGAAATGGTTCCGTTAACGTCGGTCTCAACAAAGATTTTCGCCTGAAGAATGGCGTTTTTGAAAGCAACCGGGTTGCTGTTTCCATGGGCTTTGATAACGGGCTTCGCTATGCCGAGAAGGGGCGCGCCTCCTCTGGTGGAAGCGTCAACCTTGGATTTGAAGTTTTTGATGCCGTCTTTAAGAAGAACTGCGGAAATTTTGGTAAGGAAGTTCTTCATAAGCATGGCTTTGAGCATCTTTCCGAAGGATTTTCCGAGTCCTTCGATAAGCTTGAGCACGACGTTTCCGGTCCAACCGTCCGCAACCGCAACGTCACAGATTCCGTTGGGAACATCGCGTACTTCGACGTTTCCGATGAAGTTGTAATCGGCCTTTTTCATAAGTTCAAAAGCCTGTTTCTGAAGGTCGGTGCCCTTGCTTTCCTCAACGCCGATGTTGATAAGACCGACGGTGGGGTTTTCAATGCCCATAACGCTGTTCATATAGACGGAACCCATCATGCCGAACTGGTTGAGCATTTCCGGGCGGCATTCAACGTTTGCCCCAAGGTCGAGGAGCATATAATCTTTTTCCATTCCCGGAACGACGGAAGCCAGCGCCGCGCGTTTGATGCCCTTGATTCGTTTTACGATAAGGGTCGCCGCGACGACAATGGCGCCGGTGGAACCTGCGCCGACGTATGCGTCGCCTTTTCCCTCCGCAAGGAGCGAAAGCCCTTTGACGAGGCTGCTTTCCTTGTATTCCTTGAGGGCGGAAGTGGGTTCCGCGCAAACGGGCATGACCAGGGGTGCGTCAAAGAATTCAATGCCATCGGTGGAAATGTTTTCTTCGGCGCAGATCTTTCTCATCTCCGCCTCATTTCCGACGGCGATGATCTCAACGCCGAGTTCTTTAACAGCCATTTCCGCGCCTTTAAGCGGAGCGAGGGGGGCGTTGTCGCCGCCGTAAATATCAAATATAATTTTCATAAAATCGCCTCCATTGCGGCAACCGCCCTTTCGGCGACCGCAAGATAGCGCTCGTCTTTGTGGCGGATTCGGTTTTCGAGAGGGGGAAGAAGTCCCATATTTGCGCCCATGGGCTGGAAGTTTTCCAAGCTCTCGTCGGTTATATAGTTTACCAATGCGCCAAGCATGGTAAGTTTCGGAAGGATAAGTGGCTCTTCGCCTTTTGCAAATCTTGCGGCGTTGATACCCGCGAGTATTCCCGTAGCGGCAGATTCTGTATAACCCTCAACTCCCGTGAACTGTCCTGCAAAGAAAAGCCTCGGTTCTGTTTTGAGAGAAAGATTCTTGTCGAGAAGCCTCGGGGAATCCATAAATGTATCCCGGTGCATGACTCCGTAACGGAGGAATTCCGCGTTTTCGAGTCCGGGTATCATGCTGAAAACTCTTTTCTGTTCGCCGAATTTAAGGTTCGTCTGGAATCCCACAAGATTATACATTGTGCCCTCTGCGTTTTCTCTCCGGAGCTGAACGTTTGCCCAAGGTCTTCTTCCGGTGTGAGGATCGGTAAGACCGACCGGGCGGAGCGGCCCGAACCTGAGGGTATCGTGCCCGCGTCCGGCCATTATCTCAACGGGCATACAGCCCTCATAAACCTTCGGGTCCGCAACGTCAAAATCATGGAGGGGCGCTCTTTCCGCGGTGACAAGCGCCTCATAAAAAGCATCGTATTCGTCCCTCTCCATGGGGCAGTTGACGTAATCGGCATCGCCTCTGTCATATCTCGCCCCGAGGAAAACCTTGTCCCAGTCAAGGGAATCCGCGGAAACGATCGGCGCAACAGCGTCATAAAAGCTGAGCGTTCCGCCAAAGCGTATCCGAAGCTCCTCCGCGAGAGCATCTGATGTGAGGGGACCCGTGGCAAATATGACGGTACCGTTCTCCGGTATTTCGGTGACTTCGCCGTAAATAATTTCAATATTAGGGTCGGATTTTATTTTTTCGGTGATATACTGCGCGAAAAGGTCGCGGTCAACGGCGAGTGCGCCGCCGGCTGCAACGGAGGTTTTCTCCGCCGCTTCCATGGTTATGGAACCGAGCATCCGCATTTCTTCTTTAAGAAGACCTGCTGCGGAACCGAGTCGCTGCGCCTTAAGGGAGTTTGAACATACGAGTTCCGCAAAGTTTTCGCTTTTGTGTGCCGGGGAATATTTTTCCGGCTTCATTTCGCAAAGGCGCACCGAAAAACCGAGGGAAGAGAGCTTGTGCGCTGCTTCGCAGCCCGCAAGCCCCGCCCCGATAACAGTTATTTTTTCGTTCATTTCGCGGCCACCGCTCTTTCATAGCCGCATTCCTGGTTGGAACAATAGATTTTCGCGTTTCTGCCTTTTTTCTGGAGAAGGCTCTTTCCGCAGTTGGGGCATTTTTCCGCGATGGGTTCGTCCCAGCTCATAAATCCGCAGGTGGGGTTGTGTTCACAGCCGTAATAGGTTTTGCCGGTTTTGGATTTTTTGGAAAGGATTCTCGCTCCGCAAAGGGGGCATTCGCCGGGGGTTTCCTTGACTATGCGCTTTGTGTTCTGGCATTCGGGATAGCCCGGGCAGGCAAGGAATTTTCCGAAGCGTCCGGTTTTAACGACCATCTTTCTTCCGCATTTTTCGCAAATGACGTCAGTTTCCTCTTCCGGAACCTTTATTTTTTCGCTGCCCTGATTTTTCTGGGCCAGTTCAAGGGATTTCTGGAAATCGTCATAGAATTTTCTCATCATATGGACCCAGTCCGTCTTTCCGCTTTCGACCTTATCAAGATCCTTTTCCATTTTCGCGGTAAAATCAACGTCAACGATGTTTGCGAAATGCTCGGTGATAAGGTCAACCGTAACCGTGCCGAGGGAGGTGGGTTTAAGAACCTTGCCGTCGCGTTCGACGTAGTTTCTGGAAATAATGGTGGTAATGATCGGAGCATAGGTGGAAGGTCTTCCGATGCCGTTTTCCTCAAGGGCTTTGATGAGCGAAGCCTCGGTGTATCTGGAAGGGGGAGCGGTGAAGTGCTGGTTCGGTTTTATTTCGCGGACCTTGAGCACGTCGCCGGAGCTTGCGTGCTTCGGAATGGAGGATTTTTCCTCGTCGCCATAGGGATAGAGAACGGAAAAACCGTCAAAGCGGACGGAAAATCCGGAAGCCTTAAACCCGTAATCGCCGGCATTGATATCAATGGAAACGGTGTCATAGAGCGCTGCGGCCATCTGGCTTGCGATAAAGCGTTCCCAAACCAGCTTATAGAGCTTATACTGTTCGGGGGTAAGGCTTTCTTTAAGTTTATCCGGAGCTATATCCGGCATGGTGGGGCGGATCGCCTCGTGAGCGTCCTGAGCGCCGGCTTTCGTTTTATAAGCTTTTGCGGCGGTGGGAAGATATTCCTTGCCGAAGGTGCGCTCGATATAAGCGGCGGCGGCCTGTTTTGCTTCCGCGGAAATACGGAGGGAGTCGGTTCTCATATAGGTGATAAGACCGACGGCGCCCATGCCGGGAACGTCAACGCCCTCATAAAGCTCCTGCGCGATGCGCATGGTTCTTCTGGGCTGGAACCCAAGGCGGAGAGAAGCCTCCTGCTGAAGGGTGGAGGTAATAAAAGGCGGAGCGGGCTGCTTTTTGCGGATGCTCTTTTTTATCGCGCCGACGGTGAAGGGAACGCCCTTAAGTTCATCAACAATGGCGTTTGCCTCGTCGCCGGTTTTGATTTCGATTTTTTCACCGTTTTTGGTGGCAAGCTTTGCGGAAAAAGCTGAAGTTTCGCCTTTAGCAAAGAGCTTTGCGTCGATGGACCAGTATTCTTCGGGCGTAAAAGCCTCGATCTCTCTTTCGCGGTCAACGATAAGCTTTACGGCAACGGACTGAACCCGTCCTGCGGAAAGGGAAGAACCTCCGCGGATATTTTTCCAAAGGAATGGGCTGAGCTTGTATCCGACGATACGGTCGAGAATACGGCGTCCCTGCTGTGCGTTGACAAGGTCGGTGTCAATGCTTCTGGGTGCGGCCATGCCCTGCTCAACGCCGAAATGGGTTATTTCGTTAAAAGTGACCCTGTTCTGCGCGTCGAGGGGAAGACCGAGAAGCTTCGCGAGATGCCAGGAAATAGCTTCGCCTTCACGGTCAGGGTCCGTCGCGAGATATACGTAATCCGCGGCGGCAGCCTGTTTTTTAAGGCTGCGGACAAGGTTTTCCTTGCCGGAAATAAGGATATACTGAGGGACAAAACCGTTTTTGACGTCGATTCCGAGGGTGGTTTTCGGAAGGTCGCGGACGTGGCCCATCGAAGCCACGACGGTGAAATCCTCTCCAAGGTATTTTTCAATGGTTTTTGCTTTTGCAGGGGACTCCACTATGACAAGGTTTTTTGCTGTTTTAGCGGAGCGCTTTGTTGCTTTGGTTTCTGCAGTCGTAATAATGACCCCCTAAGTTAAATTCTGCCTCCCTTGTTAAAGGGAGGGGGACCGTCAAAGACGGTGGAGGGATTCAAAAATCCCACAGTAGGGCGGGGGATTTCTCCCGCCGTAAAAATTTACGCAATAACGAATCTTCTTCCGGAAGCGGGCGTTATGAGCCCGAGGAGCTCAAGCTCCGTAAGCCCGACGGCAACGGCGGAAGATGAAAGCTCCGTAAGGTCGGAAATTTCATCTGCGCTTTTCGGAGTTCTGTCAAGCACCCGGTAAATGGCAGAAGCGTTTTTCGAAAGTCCGGAGGGCGGCGCCTTTTTGATGAGCTTTGGCGCTTTTTCCGGCTTTTCGTTTTTTGCCGAAGGGTTCTTTTCGATTTTGCGTTTCTGTATTTTTTCAATGTTAAGATGTGCGGTGTATTCGTCGCCGAATTCCGCAAGGATATCCTTTGCGTCCGCAACCGGAATTGCCCCGTTGCGAAGAAGCCGGAATGTTCCCTGGGAAGTGGTTCTGTTTACGTCCGCCGGAACGGCGAAAACCTTGCGTCCCTGCTCAAAAGCAAGGTTCGCGGTGATGGAGGTTCCGCTTCTGGCGGCGGCTTCAATAACGCATACGCCGAGGCTCATGCCTGAAACAATGCGGTTCCTTATGGGGAAAAAACTGCCTGCGGCCTCCGCGTCCGGAATAAATTCGCTTATGACGGCGCCGTTTGCGGCGATGAGCTCTTTAAGCTCAACGTTTTCCGGCGGGAAGGTTTTGCATATTCCGCAGCCCTGAACCGCAACGGTTTTTCCTCCGGAAGCAAGGCAGGCTTTATGCGCGGCGGAATCTATTCCGAGCGCCATACCCGAAACAACGAGAGCACCCGCGCTTCCGAGTCCGCCGGCAATTATCTGTGCCATCTTGTTTCCGTATTCGCTCATGCGCCTTGTGCCGACTACGGCAATGGCGGGTTCCGCATTAAGACAGGTTTCGTCGCCGAGGACATAGAGCACCGGAGGCGCTGATTTGATGCCGAGCAGTCCCTGCGGGTAGAATTCGGATTCCTTCGTAAGCACCTTTGCGCCATAATTTTCGGCGGTTTCAACCGCTTTTTTTGCGACGTCAAGGCTGGTCGCCCGTATTCGAAGGGCGTCAGCGCCGTTTATGGTGCCGACCTTTGCGATGCCGGAATCCCCGGAAAGGAAAAACTCCTCCGGATCGGGGAAAACCCGCAGTATATCGTCAACTATTTTGCTTCCGGGCTGTGCGGCTATTCCGAGCCAGGCCCAGTGTTCAAGACTCATTTCCGGGTCATCCTTTCTTAAATAGCCTTCCCAGAGGGGAAGGTGCCATTTTTCAAAGAAAAATGACGGAAGGGTTTAAAATCCTGTCCGATTTATTTTCGGGCGGATAATATCCGCAGTTACAGAAAACGGCATTTTTTATTTCTGCATTGCCGCGGAATAAATCATAATGGCGGCGGCAGAAGCGGCATTAAGGCTCTCGGCCTTGCCCGGCATGGGTATCATAACAACGTGCTCACATTGCTCAATGACCCCGTGCTCAAGCCCGTTGCCCTCGTTGCCGATGAGCACGCAGCTTTTTTCGCTGAATTTAACGTCCGGAAGGAGAAGGGCGTTTTCTGCCAGGGCAGAAGCATAGGTTGCGATGCCGTGCTCTTTCAAAAGAGAAAGCGCCTCGGCCGTTTCAGAAAACACCTTTATCGGAAGACGGAAAATACAGCCCATTGTTCCGCGCAAAACCTTCGGAGAAAAGCAATCGGCGCAGCCGCAAAGAAAAACTCCGCGCACGTCCATGGCTTCGCAGGTACGAAGAATAGTGCCGATGTTGCCCGGGTCCTGAAGGTTCGAAAGAAGCACGAAAACGCCTTTTTCGTCAAGGCTCACGGGTTTTTCGGAAAAGCGGCAAACCGCAAAAACCCCCTGCGGGGTCTTTGTATCGCTTATCTTTTCCGCAACGGAACTGGTTATATTATAAACCTCTTTCGCTTCGGAAAAAAGCCCGGAAAGGTATTCGGGATACTTTTTTTCGGCCTCCTCCGTAACGAAAAGACGGAGGACTTCCGCACCGCTTTTAAAAGCTTCGCTGCAAAGCCTTGCGCCCTCAACAACAAAAAGTCCGGTTTCCCTGCGCGCCTTTTTGCTCAAAACGAGGGTCGCGGCATCCTTTATCAAGGGGTTTTCACGGCTTGAAATAAGCATAATTGTCCTCCTGTTTCTGGAAAAATTGGAAGCAAATGTATGCGATTTGCTTCATAAAATCTTGCTTTAAATAAAGCAATTCGCCCGAGCTAATATATAACTCGGGCGTTTATTGTCGAAATTAAAGGGCTGCTTTTGCCTGTGCGCAAAGAGCTGCAAAGCCTTCTGCATCATGGATTGCCATTTCGGAAAGCATTTTTCTGTTAAGGGTTACACCGGATTTTTTAAGACCGTTCATGAAAGTGGAATAGTTCATGTCGTTCATTTTGCAGCCTGCGGAAATTCTGGTGATCCAGAGTCTTCTGAACTCTCTCTTTTTCTGTTTTCTGCCGATATAAGCATAGCGGCCGGTTTTCATAACTGCTTCTTTAGCAGTTCTGAACAGTCTGTGTCTTGCGCCATAGTAGCCTTTAGCAAGTCTCAGAACTTTTTTTCTTCTTTTATGGGACATAACTCCGCCTTTAACACGAGCCATAGTATTTAACCTCCGTTAGATATAATTAAAAAGTTGATATTTTTCTTGAAATTATCCTGCCTTTTCGCAATTATGCGTAAGGAAGAAGTTTGGTAAGTTTCTCCATGTTGGTCTTATCAGCATAAGTTGCATGACGGAGATTACGTTTACGTTTGGTGTCTTTTCTCTGGGAGTTGAGAATGTGGGATTTGAATGCTTTTGCGCGTTTTACTTTACCGTTTTTGGTGAGTTTGAAACGTTTTTTTGCGCCGGAATGGGTTTTAAGCTTTGCGTTCATTTTGATTTCCTCCTGATATGTTTTGCAAAAAGCAATTATTAAACGAACTTATTTGCCGGATTTGGAGCTGATGATCATAACCATGCTTCTGCCCTCGAGCTTCGGCATTTTATCGACGGAACCGAATTCAGCAACACCGTCGGCGAATTTCTGCACCATTTCGGTGCCGAGCTCCGGGTGAGCCATTTCTCTTCCGCGGAAGCGGACGGAAACTTTGACTTTGTTGCCGTCTTTAAGAAACTTGATTGCGTGGTTAAGCTTGGTATTAAAGTCGTTGGTATCGATATTAAGGGAAAGACGGATCTCCTTGACCTCGATAACTTTCTGGTTTTTCTTTGCCTCTTTTTCGCGTTTCATCTGCTCGAATTTATATTTGCCGTAATCCATGATGCGGCAAACATGGGGATTCGCGGTGGGCGCGATTTCAACAAGGTCAAGATTTTTTTCTGCGGCGATAGCAAGGGCCTCTTTAAGGGAGATAATACCGAGCTGTGCGCCGTCGGAATCGATCACGCGGACTTCTTTTTCGCGGATCTCATCATTGATGAGAAGTTCCTGCTTAGCTATTGTCAAACACCTCCAAATAAAATAAAAAGTGCGGTCACTTTCAAAGAAGCACCGCACACGAACGAAGAAAACCCAAAGGGCGCATTATACCCATCGGTTTTTCAATCATCTTTGCCGTGCCTCGTTCATTGACGGGACGGCGAGAACGGTTCGTTCTGCTTCTTTGTCTTAAATATTATAA
>CAZOOL010000025.1:0-15376 GCA_964581405.1 uncultured Oscillospiraceae bacterium
CCCGACAGGAGCCGAGAACTTTCTTTTCGGGGGTATTTATTAAGAACGCGGAAATATCAAACGAGGGTCCAACCGCCGTCACAAGCGATTGCCTGACCGTGAATGAAAGAGGAATCTTCGGTGCAGAGGAAGAGAGCAAGATTTGCAACTTCTTCAGGATCTGCGGCACGACCTGCGGGAGTGGAGAGAATTCTGTTGATAAGCGGTTCCATTCCTGCCGGAGGATTCTGGAGCCAGGATTTATCGAAAAGTCCGGTATCAATTGCACCGGGGCAGATTGCGTTGGTTCTGATTCCGGCCTGACCATAGCAATAGGAAGTGTGTCTGGTAAGACCGAGAAGTGCATGTTTGGAAGCGGTATATGCTGCGCCGCCGCCGGTAGGAGAAAGAGCTGCGATAGAGCAGATGTTTACTATCCAGCCTGCTTTTTTCTCCATCATGTAAGGAAGGACTTCTTTGGTTGCGATGAACGGACCTTTAATATCAACGTCCATAACTTTATCCCAAACTTCAACGGGAAGCTCTCTTGCGCCAAAGCTGCCGTCATGAATGCCTGCGTTGTTGATGAGGATATCAACGGTTCCAAAAGCATCTGCTGCTTTTTTTACCATTGCAGCAACATCGGCTGCATCACCCATATCAACTTTGGTTGCTTCGGCTACGCCGCCTTCTGCAAGGATTTCTTCTTTTGTTGCATTGATTGCATCTTCTTTAATGTCGCAGATGAAAACTTTTGCGCCTTCTTTTGCAAAAAGTTTTGCCATGGATTTACCCATACCACCGCCTGCGCCGGTAATAATTGCTACTTTACCGTCAAGTTTTGCCATATAAAATTCTCCTTTTGTTTTGATTTGATTTGATTCTACTGTAAAATATTTAACCAAAAGAAACAACTGATAAAAAAACCACTTTGTTCAAAAATGAACAAAGTGGAGAATTTGTATGTTATTCTAAAATATCTTCTATTGTAATAATGACCCCGTAGATCCATTCGGCAAATGTTCCGGGTTCAGGTTCACAATAAGAATCCACCCATTTGTTAATGCAATACGCCCATTGATTAGCGGCAAAACTGATTTTGAAAAGTTGTTCATCAGTAAATTTTTCAATCTCAAACCGCTCTTTTCCGTGCCGGATATAGATTTCTTCATAATATTTTACGAGAAAACCATAGAATGATTCTTCGCCGGTTGTTTTAAGCACTTTTCTGAAATATTTTTGGTTGTTTCTTATAAATTCGAGAATAGGTTTGAGTGAATCAACAAAATTATTTCCGTCATATTTCATCAGAATATCTTGAGTAATATATTCTGAAAAAAGTGCTGCAGCAAGATCATATTTACTCCTGAAATATTTATAAAAAGTTGCGCGGGAGACTCCGGCTTCTTCAATAATATCCTGAACGGTTATATTTTCAAACTTTTGCTTTTCTAAAAGTTTTTTTATGGAATCAATTATGATTTCTTTTGTTTTCAAAAAAACACCGCCTTTCTGCTACAAGAATAACTGTTTCAGAGTAAAAAATCAAGTTGTAGCATTTTAATTTAATAACCGGGAGGCTTTACTATGTTAGCAAAGAGGTTCCTGGGGATGATTTTTGGGGATAATAAAGAATACGAAAAGGAGAGGGGAAAGTACGAAGGCTTGCCGAGAAACTGCTGGCACTGCGAACTTTTGGGTATGTGCCGAAGACCGAAAGAGGAAGGCTGGAAGTGTTGCCGCGGGTGTCTGATTATGAACGCCCGTAAGGAAAGAAGGGATTCGGGTGAATAACGGCAAGGAATTCCATAAATACGAGGACGTAATCAACAGACAACACCCTACATCGAAGAAGCATCCGAGAATGTCAAGAACAAACCGTGCGGCGCAGTTTGCTCCATTTGCGGCGCTGACAGGCTACGAAGAGTCTATCGAGGAAACCGCAAGGCTTACCGACAGCAGAATCGAACTCAGCGAATACGAAATTGAAGAACTCAATGCCAGGCTTAACTTCATTCAGGAACACATAAAGGAGCGTCCGGAAGTCACCATAACCTATTTTCAGCCTGATGAGAGAAAAGAGGGTGGGGAATATATTACTGTGACCGGAAGGGTGAGAAGAATTGATGAGGTGAATGGGGTTTTGATATTTGATAATGAAATGATGGTTGCGATAGAGAAAATAACAGATGTAAGTGTAAAAGAAGAAGGTTCTGCCTGATGGGGCAGAACCTTCTTTTTTGATTATGGCTTTGCCGCGCACCTTTTCGGAAAGCGGAAAGCACACGGAGTTTTTATTTGGGAAGATCGCTTCTGTCGGTGTATTTGGTATGGAAAAGTTCGTGCGCGATTCCTTCGCCGGGGGAAATGCCGAGTTCTTTGTAAAATTCGGTGATGGCCGGGTTTTTGTGGCTCTGGCGAATGGGGCACTGTTTTGCGTCAACAAGGTAAGTCGCTTTGTTGCGCTCCTCGACCTTTTTCCAGTTGCGGTAGGCGTTTCCGCCGCCGCCGACACAGCCGCCGGGACACGCCATTATTTCTATGAAATGGTAATCCGCGGTGCCGGCGCGCACCATATCCATGATTTTTCTTGCGTTTGCAAGACCGGAAGTGATGCAGACTTTGACGGGGATTTTTCCTACGTTTACGGTGGCTTCCCGGGTATCCTTGAATCCGCGGACAGCGGTGAAGTTGATGTTTTTGAGCTCGTGACCGGTGAGTATCTCATAAACGGTGCGAAGAGCAGCTTCGGTAACTCCGCCGGTGGCTCCGAAGATAACGCCTGCTCCGGAACCGAGCCCGAACGGAAGGTCGAATTCGCCCTCCGGAAGTCTTGCAAAATCAATGTTGGCTTCTCTTATCATACGGGCAAGTTCCTGAACGGTTATAACACAGTCGATATCCTGACAGCCGTTGCGTCCGAGCTCCGGACGGGTTGCTTCATATTTCTTCGCGGTGCAGGGCATGATGGAAAGGCTGTAGATTTCCTGCGGCTTCTTTCCGAGCTTTTCGGCGTAGTAAGTTTTAATTATCGCGCCGAACATTCCCTGGGGCGATTTTGCGGTGGAAAGATGAGCCATCTGATCCGGATACCAGGTTTCGCAGAATTTTACCCATGCGGGGCTGCAGGAGGTGATAAGAGGCAGGGTCCCGCCGTTCTGAAGGCGGTTTATAAGCTCGGTTCCCTCTTCCATGATAGTAAGGTCGGCGGTGAAATCCGTATCAAACACCGCGTCAACGCCGAGCATGCGCAAAGCGGTTATGAGCCTTCCGGTGCTGATGGTGCCTACCGGTTCACCGAGGGCTTCCGCGATGTTTACACGGACTGCCGGAGCGACCTGCGCGACAACGGTGAGGTTGGGGTCGAAAATTGCTTTCCATGCTTTGCCGGTATCGTCTTTGATGGTGAGAGCGCCGGTGGGACATGCCTGAACGCACTGTCCGCAGTTTACACATGCGGTTTCGGAAAGAGGACGGTTGAACTCGGTGGTGTAAACAGTTTCAAATCCGCGGTTTTCTTTTGTAAGAGCGTTTACGGACTGGAAATTAGTGCAAACCCACGCGCATCTTCCGCAGGCGATGCATTTGGAAGGATCACGGACAACGGACGGACTTGAAAAGTCGCGGAATTCGGAACGCGGGCTTTGGATATATCTGGGCTTTCTCGTGAAGTTGAGGTCCGCGGCGATTTGCTGAAGTTCGCAGGTTCCGCTTCTGTGGCAATGAAGGCAATCCTGGGTATGGCGCGCGAGAATAAGTTCAAGGATATTGGTTCTTGCTCTTCTTACCCTTGGGGTATTTGTATGTACGACCATTCCGTCAGTGCAGGGAAATGCACAGGAAGGAACAAGAAGGCGCTGGCCTTCGACTTCAACGACGCAGATACGGCAGTTTGCTTTTACTTCCTGGTCGGGATGATAGCAAAGAGTCGGGATTCTGATGCCTATCTGCTGGGCGGCTTTGAGTATTGTGGTTCCGCTTTCAACTTCGGTAACGACACCGTCGATGGTAACTTTGATCATTTTCCGTCCCTCCTTGCCATTGCGTTTTCAAATACCTCGGGGAAGTTCCTGACAGCCGTTACTATCGGAGTCGGCGAAGTCTGGCCCAATCCGCAGAGGGAAGCATCCATCATCGTGGAGGCGAGATCGTTTATCGTATCAATATCTTTTGGCGTGGCGGTGTGTCTGCGGAATTTCATAATAAGCTCGAGAAGACGCTTGTTGCCTTCGCGGCAGGGGGTGCATTTTCCGCAGGATTCGTCAACAAAGAATCCCGCAAGGCTTGCACAGACCTCGATAAGGTCCTGATCCTCATCGATGAACATAAGGTCGCCGGCGCCGAAGGTTGCGCCAACGGCCGCGCAGGAATCAATGTCCATAGGCGTATCAAGAAGCTCCGGACTTATTATCGCACCGGAAGCGCCGCCGGTCTGGATCGCCTGAAGCTTTTTTCCGTTGGGACATCCTCCGCCGACTTCCTCGAAAAGTTCGCGGATGGTGATGCCGGTCTGGAATTCATAAACGCCCGGACGGCAGATGTTTCCGCTGAGGGTAAAGAGTTTTGTGCCGGTGGTTTTCGGTGCGCCGATGGTTTTGAAGTTTTCCGAACCGAGAGAAAGCACGAGCGGGACGTTTGCGAAGGTTTCGACGTTATTAACGACGGTAGGCATTCCGAAAAGACCTTTTTGTGCAGGGAACGGAGGGCGGAACCTCGGTTCGCCCCGGAGCCCTTCGATGGACTGAAGAAGGGCGGTTTCTTCGCCGCAGATATATGCGCCCGCGCCCATTCTGATTTCGATAAAGAAATCAAAATCGCTTCCCATTATCCCTTTGCCGAGATAATTATGCTCTTCCGCATCGGCAATGGCTTTTTCGAGAAGCTCGCGTACATAAGGATATTCCGCGCGCACATAGATGTATCCTTTGCTTGCACCGACAGCTCTTCCGGCGATGGCCATTCCTTCAAGAACGGCGTGGGGGTTGCCCATAATAAGGATCCTGTCCTTGTTGGTTCCGGGTTCGCCTTCGTCGGCGTTGCAGATCACATATTTTTGTTCTGCTTCCGCGTCACGGACGAATGCCCATTTCATACCTACGGGAAAACCCGCTCCTCCGCGTCCGCGAAGACCGGAGTCCTTGAGCATTCCGACAATTCCGTTGGGAAAACTGAGGGCGAGGCGGAGAGAGGCGTATCCGCCGAGTTTTGCGTATTCCGCAGAACTTACGGGGTTTATTTTTCCGATATTGCGGAGCATCATTCTTGTTTCTTTCATGTCATGTGCCCCCTTATCTTATCCTGTATTTTGCAAGAATGTTCGGAACCTGGTTGGGGCTTACGTTTGTGATAACGTCGTCATCCACCATGATGTTCGGCGAACCGTCGCACATTCCGAGACATTCGCAGTATTCGAGAGTAAAAAGGCCGTCGGAGGTTGTTTTTCCGACTTCGATGCCGAGAGTTTCTTCAAAAGCTTCAACAACGGCTTTTGCGCCTTTTACGTGGCATGGCGCGCTGCGGCACATTCTTATGATGTGTACGCCCCTTGGCTTTTGGGAGAAAAACGCATAAAAGGTGGAAACGCCGTAAATTTTCGCACGGGGAATATCCATGCAGTCCGCAATTACGGAAGCAACATCTTCGGTTATGCAATTTCCGGCAATGGGCTGAACGGCGCGAAGCACTTCGATAAGCATATCTTCGCGCCCCTTCAGGGGCAAAGCAATATCTTCGATTTTTTTGACAATTTCCGGGGAAAGAGCACCGTATTTTGTGATTTCAGCCATTTTTCCACCTCCACAAGTAAATTAATTAACGAATAATTGTGTCAAAAATGACATATTTTTAACACAAATGTTGAAAACAATGTCAAAATTCAACAACTTTGTGTAAATTATACTATTATTTGTTAAAAAGGTCAACAATATTTTATAAAATAATTAACAACATTTATGATGTTTGGTTTTTGTGCGGTTTTTCGCTCTGCTGTGACGCGAATCGCCCTATCGTGTTAAAATAAGCAGAAAAGCATGGGCTTTTTTTGCATTGACTGTTTCGGAAAATTGTGATATCATATATATAATTAAAATTATGCTTATAAGCAGGAGTGTTTTTCTGCTTTGCAGATAAAGGATTTTTCGTTCTTGAAACAAAGATCCGGGAAGGAAACGATTTATGAGCGACACCCATGACCAGATACGAATAGTTCAGGAAAATGTCGCGGGTAAAGAGGTCACTTTTGCCCACGTAATAGGCGGGCCTGCGCCTATTATTTATCAGAAATTGGGTCTTAACCCGTCAATAGATTACGGCTCCACCGCCATCGGAATCATGAATATGACCCCGCCGGAATCCGCCGTTATCGCTGCGGATATCGCGGTCAAAAGCGGCAACGTATATCTTGGCTTTGCGGACCGTTTCACCGGAACCCTGATTGTTACAGGGGATATTGCGGACGTTACCGCGGCCCTCAACGAGGTTGTTCAGTATTTCCGTGACGTGCTCAAATATGTGGTCTGCGAAGTCACAAAGAGATAAGGTGACGTTATGGCAGAGCGCATGACGAGGGAAGAATTCCTTGAAAAGGTTTTCAATAAAAAATATGACGAGCTGAAAGGCGAACGGCTCCGTATCGTAAGGGTCAAGGTAAAGGGAAAGGAAGTTTCCCTTGCGCATATCATCGGCGTTTCTCAGGAAAGGGTATATCAGAACCTTGCGCTCCATATCGGAACCCATTTCGGCGAGGACCACACCGGCGAAGCCATCGGGCTCATCCACGTTGATCCGGAGGAAAGCGCAATAATCGCGGCGGACGTCGCAATGAAATGCGGCAACGTCGAAATCGGCACTCTCGACCGTTTCAGCGGTGCCGTCGTTATTTTGGGTGATCTTCCGAACGTGCGCAGCGCGGTCGAAGGCGTTGTTGAATTTTTTGAATACAAACTGAAATTCAAGGTTTGCGAAGTAACCGAAGAATAAAAAAGAGAGCTTATGAAAAAATTATTTCTTATGGGCAGAACGGAGGCCGGAAAAACCTCCCTTACCCAGGTTTTAAAAGGCGAGGACCTGCATTACCACAAAACTCAATATACGAACACCGAAGAATGGATAATAGATTCCCCGGGCGAGTATGCTGAAACAAAAAGATGCGGACTTGGACTTGCCTGTTTTTCTTTTGAGGCGGACGTCCTTGCGCTTTTGATGGCGGCGGACGAGCCTTTTCCGGTTTTTGAAGCGGACTGCCAGTGCTTTACGAACCGCCCGCTTATCGGAATTATCACAAAGATAGATTCCCCCTATGCTAATGTTCCCATGGTCCGCAACTGGATGGTGAATTCCGGCTGCGAAAGAGTTTTTGAGATAAGCAATACCACCCGCGAGGGGCTCGATGAGCTTATTGAATATCTTTCCGAGGACCCGAGAAAGCTTACATGGCAGGAAGCAATGGATATGCAGTGGCGAGGGCTTAATGAATGGGACGACCCGAATGACCCGCTGAAACCCGGAATCAAATACTAAAAAACGAACCCCGTGCTCATTTGAGCACGGGGCTTTTGTTTGCTTCGTATTTTGAGCACGGCGAAAATCAGATTTCGATGATCTCGCCTTCCTGACCGCAGATGCCGGCGGCATTTGCCTCATCGGTGTCGATGTGCATCGCAAGGGCAGAGGTTGGGGTTACGCGGACGAGAACGTCGGAAAAAATGGTCGCACGCTCCGGAGAAGGGATCTTTACGCTGACTATCTGTTTATCCTTTACGCCGAGAAGCTCTGCGTCCTCCGGGAGCATATGTATGTGGCGCTTTGCGATGATTACGCCCTCGGTAAGCTCGACTTCACCGCATGGACCGACGACTTTGCAGGGCGCGGAACCGGAAAGGTCGCCGCTTTCGCGGATGGGAGCGGTGATGCCGATGGAGCGGGCATCGGTGAGGGAAAGCTCCACCTGGGTCTGGGGTCTTGTGGGGCCGAGAATGGTTACGCCGGAAAGGGTGCGCTTCGGGCCGACGATGTCAACTCTGTCAAAGGTTGCGAACTGTCCCGGCTGGGAAAGCTCCTTGCGGAACTGGAGCTCATAGCCCTTGCCGAAAAGGGTTTCGAGGTCAGCCGCGGAAAGATGAACGTGGCGTGCGGAAGTTTCAACAATAAAGGTTTTGCTCATATTTTCCTCCAAAATAAACTCAATAATGGCTACATTATACTCCAAAGTCTTCCGCAAAACAAGGAAAAACCCCTCTTTCTTTTGATAAAAGAGGGGTTTTATACAATAATAACCAAATTATCTGCAAATATATGTGCTTGAGGGAACTTCCGTATTCGTTCCGCCGGAAAGAACGACCTCGATATTCTATATTCGCCTGTTACGATTTAATCATACGTTGGCGGTACAAATAATTCGCCTTATTTTTCAAAATGCTTTTCGAGCTTCGGAAGGGCGGTTCGGAACTCGAAATGCTTTTCGAGGAAAGCGGTTATCCTCGCAATGAGGAGCCCGTTTACAAGGGCGGTGATAACCGTTCCGATGCCGATGCCGACAAAACCGCCGAAGAAAACGAGGTTGAGTATGATGCTTATGACGCAGAGGGTGATATCATAAGCGGATTTGGTTTTGTTGATATCTTTTTTGAAATGGCGGGCGAATTCCTTGACGAAAAGCTCGTGGGCTGCCGGAGCGACGTATGTATGAAAAAAGCAGGAAACTCCGAAGGCGCAGCAAAGAAGGCTTATGCAGAAAAGAACGGTTCGTATGGCAAGGCTTTCCGCGGGAACAAACGCCACGGCCCATACGGCAAAGTCGATGGCGATTCCGGAAAAAACGGCGGTTACGAAGCTGAAAAGATAGGATATTCTGAATTTTCCGACAAAGACGGAAAGAATGACGATGACGATTCCCTGAATGACGTATTCAATGGTGCCGAGGGTCAGAGCATCGGTATATTCAAGGAGCTTGAGGTGTATGGTATATGCGGGAGCGGCTATCATCGAAACACCAAAGCCTGCTTTTGCCGCGAATGCGACACCGAAGCCGAGAGCGATTATTGCAAGAAGGTATGCGATTTCTGCGTAAAAAGTATGCTTTTTCATAAAAAATCCCCCGAAATAATAAAAAGAGCCCCCGGGCATTTGATATAGAAATGCCGAAAGCTTATGAGATATTTATATCACAACCAAAGGGAAAAGTCAAACGGAACTTGACAGCAGTCCGAAATCGTACTATAATGGCGTGGTATGATTTCGGACTGTGTGTCTGCGGAAAGGGGAATTTGGCTTGACCGAAAAGAATAAGTATGAACAGTATGAAGCATCAAGAAGAAAGATAAACGATGAATATACTTCCCTGCTGGAAAGCTTCGGTTTTGCACAGGGATCGATGATGATAATATGGAGCCTTGCGGATATGGGAAGACCCTGCACCCAAAAGGAAATATGCAGCGATTGGTTTACAAACAAACAGACCATAAACTCCGCGGCAAAAAAGCTTATAGCGGAAGGATATATTGATATGGCGCCTTCGCCGGATAATTTCAGGGAAAAGCTTTTGACGTTCACCGAAAAAGGAAGATTTTTCGCCATGAGAACCGTCGGAAAGGTCATCGCCGCGGAAAGGGAAGCTTTTGCGCGGCTTTCGGAAGAAGAGCAGGCGGAGGCCGTCCGCATAAACAGCAAATACTATGACCTGCTCAAAGAGGAAATTGCAAAGGTAAAAGGAGAAAACGAATGAGAATTCAGCTTTGCGAGCATTTTGATTACAAAAAGCTTCTGCGATTTGTTTTTCCATCCATTGCCATGATGGTTTTCGGTTCTGTTTACGGGATAGTTGACGGGCTTTTCGTTTCAAACATAGTCGGAAAAACGCCCTTCGCGGCGCTAAATCTGATTTATCCTTTCATTGCGGTTTTGAGCGCCCTCGGCTTTATGATAGGTGCCGGCGGAAACGCAATCGTTTCGAAAACTCTTGGGGAAGGAAACAAGGAAAAGGCGAACGAATATTTTTCCATGCTCGTTTATATAAGCGCCGCAGTCGGCGCAGTGATCGCAGTCATCGGCATTGCGACGGTTCGCCCGGTTTCGATACTTCTCGGTGCGGAAGGCGAGGAGATGATCGAAAACTGCGTTGTTTACGGTTCGATAATTTTCGCGGGAATCCCGTTTTTTATGCTCCAGAACACCTTTTCGATTTTCTTCATCACGGCTGAAAGACCTCAGTACGGATTTTACACAACCGTCGCCGCCGGCTGCGGGAATATGGTTTTGGACTGGCTTTTTATAGCGGTTTTTCGCTGGGGAATTGCCGGGGCGGCACTTGCCACCATCATGAGCCAGCTTATCGGCGCGGTGATACCCCTTGTTTATTTTTGCAGAAAGAACAATTCAAGCCTTCTCCGCCTTGGAAAAGGTCCTTTTGTCTGGAAGGTATTTTGGAAAACCTGTACGAACGGTTCTTCGGAATTTGTATCGAACGTATCCGGGAGCGTGGTGAGCATGCTCTATAACTTCCAGCTCATGCGCTTTGCGGGCGAGGACGGAGTTGCGGCCTACGGCGTGCTCATGTATGTGAACTGGATTTTTGTTGCGGTGCTTTTCGGCTATGTAACCGGCGCTTCGCCCGTAATAGGATATCATTACGGTGCTCAAAACCATGTCGAGCTGAAAAATCTTTTCAAAAAGAGCATGGTGCTTATGATAGGCGGAGGCATTGCCCTTGCGGGACTTACGGCTTTGCTGGCGGATGTGCTTTCGGGAATGTTTGTGGGATACGACCCGGTGCTTTTGGAAATGACGAAAAAATCCGTTATAATAAGCGCTTTCGGATTCATTTTCACGGGAATAAACGTTTTCGGTTCGGGATTTTTTACGGCGCTCAACAACGGGCTTATTTCGGCGGCTATTTCCTTCCTCCGGACGGTTGTTTTCCAGGTTGCGGCAGTTATGATTCTTCCCGAAATATGGGCCATAGACGGCATTTGGTGGTCCATGGTGGTCGCGGAGATCCTTTCCTTCGGGGTAACGCTGTTCTGCCTTGTTAAAAACAAAAACAAATATCATTACGCATGATTTTCAAAGGAGCCATTCGGCTCCCTTGATTTTTTGCGCGCAAAGGGTTATTCTTATAAGAGAAAGGCGGCGGTATCTTTGATTGGCAGGGAAATGATTACAGAAGCATATAAAGAGCTTGTGATAAAAAGAAAGACCACCAGAATATCCGTAAAAGAACTTTGTGAGAACATGGGGATATCCCGTTCGACTTTTTACAAGTATTTCAAGGATTCCTATGATATCATAGAATATGTTTTTGTTCAGGATGCGATCGTTCCGCTGGACGCACTTATGGCGAACGGAATAAAATCCCGGATAATAGTAGAAAACTGGTATATCAGCTTTTATAAAAACAAGGAGTTTTACCGGGTCGCAATAGGCGAGGACGGACAGAATTCGCTTTTTGATACCATAATCCAGATACTTACGGAATACAACAAGGGCCTTCATAAAAACAATCTTTCCGGAGATGACCTTGAATATTTTTCATATAAATACGCCGCGACCCAGGCAATGCTCCTTAAAAAATGGATGCTTGAAGGAATGAAGATATCCCCGGAAAAAATGGCGGTATATTTCATACAGAATGAGATAAATGGACAGAATTAAAAATCTGTCCATTTTTTCATATCATTTTCAGGGATTGTGTATTGAACGGAAAGGACTGTTAAATTATTATTTGCATTGAGGTGATTTAATAATGAAAGCAGCAATTTATCAGGGTATTAAAAACATTGAAAAAAAAGAACTCCCCACTCCCCATTGCGATGATAACGGCGTCGTTATCAAAAATATTTTCGCATCTATCTGCGGTTCCGACGTTATGGCATATAACTACGGCGGCCGCGACAACATGATTTTCGAAGGATTTGAATTCGGTCATGAAATGGTCGGCGAAGTCGTTGAAATCGGCAAAAACGTCGAAGGAGTAAAACTCGGCGACCGCCTTTTCCCGGTTCCCGGCTATGCCAAAAACGACATCATGAGAGCCGCAACCGTCGGCGGATTCAGCGAATACGTTGAGCTTCCCGAATTCAAGCTCAACCACAGCGCATGGATCGTTGATGACAGAATCGAAAGCAAAGTCGCAAGCATCATCGAACCCTTCACCGTCGGCGCAAACGCCGTTCTCAAAATCGGCAACATCGAAGCAGGCAAAAACGCAATCGTTTTCGGCGCAGGCGCCATCGGCCTTACCGCCGCGATGACCTTCAAATATCTCGGCTGCAACACCGTTGTTGTTGACCTTATGGACAGCCGTCTTGAAATCGCAAAATCTCTCGGCATGGAAACCGTAAACCCCTCCAAAGAGAATTATATTGAAAAATGCTGCGAGCTTTTCGGCGAAACCTACAGCTTCACCGGCAAAGCCATCGACTGCGATTACTATGTTGACGCCGCAGGCAACCAGGCAGTAATCGATTCCTTCTTCTCCGCCGCGAAACCCCTTTCCGCACTTTCCGTTGTTGCGGTACATCACAAACCCGTAAGCATGAACCTCATTCCTCTTACTTACGGCGGTCTTCGCATTGTCGGACCCATGGGCGGCGACGGCACCGAAATCAAACTTGTTATGGAGATCCTTGCTTCCCATAAATTCCCGGTCGAAAACATCATCACCCATACCTTCGCCCACGATGATATCGTTGAAGCGTTTGAGCAGGCTTCCAAATCCGAAGAAGCACTTAAAGTTGTTATCGACTACGGAATGTAATAATTATATTACATAAAAACTATTTCTGCGTTACAATAAATACCCCCGTTTAAGAAAACTGCCCGCACAAAATCCGTGCGGGCAGTTTTCTGTTCAAAATATTTTTCATTTAACGGCCTTTTCCGTATTCAAAAAGAAAGCGTTCTATGCTATAATATTTTTGTGTCACCTTATGACGCTTTATGATAAATTACGGGCTTTTATGACTCCAAAAAAGCCCTCTGAATAAAATGGGAAGGGGTAGATATAATGAAGTTTACACAGAACGCGAAAACCGTTCTCGAAAGAAGATATCTTGCGAAGGATAACGACGGCAAGGTGATCGAAACCATTGAGGAACTCTTTACAAGGGTCGCTTCCACTGTTGCGGGTGCGGATTCGGCCTATGGCAAAACCGAAGAGGAAATCAAAGCAACCGAAAAAGAATTTTACGATATGATGACGAACTGCGAGTTTATGCCTAACTCGCCGACCCTTATGAATGCGGGTCGCCCGTTGGGACAGCTTTCAGCCTGTTTCGTTCTTCCGGTGGAGGACAGCATGGTCGGTATTTTCGATACCGTAAAATACGCCGCGCTTGTTCATCAGTCCGGCGGCGGCACCGGTTTTTCCTTTTCAAGGCTCCGTCCGGAAGGCTCCATCGTAAGATCCACCGGCGGAACTTCTTCCGGTCCGGTAAGCTTTATGAAGGTTTTCAACGCCGCGACTGAAGCGGTCAAACAGGGCGGAACCCGCCGCGGCGCAAACATGGGTATGCTCCGCATCGACCACCCGGATATCCTCAAATTCATCGACTGCAAAGCGAACAACAACGAGATAAACAATTTCAATATCTCCGTTGCCATCACCGATAAGTTTATGGCGGCGGTGGAAGCCGGAACCGAGTATGAGCTTGTGGCTCCCCATACGGGCGAAGTTGCCGGAACCCTTGACGCAAGGGAAGTTTTTGAGAAAATCGTCGATGCCGCATGGCGCAACGGCGAACCGGGTATCGTTTTTATTGATGAGATGAACCGTTATAACCCGACCCCTGCTCTCGGCGCTATCGAAAGCACCAACCCCTGCGGCGAACAGCCCCTTCTTCCTTATGAGGCCTGCAACCTCGGTTCCATCAACCTCGGTCTTTGCGTATGCGAGGAGGACGGAATACTTTCCATAGATTACGACAAAATCACCGATATCGTACATAAAGCCGTTCACTTCCTCGATAACGTCATCGACGTGAACCACTATCCGCTCGATGCCATCGACGAGATGACCCGCAAGACCAGAAAAATCGGTCTTGGAGTCATGGGATTTGCCGATCTTCTTCTCAAGCTCGGCGTTCCCTATAATTCCGTCGAGG
The DNA here is from genome assembly GCA_964581405.1 of uncultured Oscillospiraceae bacterium. GTDB lineage: Bacteria > Bacillota > Clostridia > Oscillospirales > Ruminococcaceae > UMGS1668. The sequence goes on from CAZOOL010000025.1 coordinate 14,076, forward strand.
CGGAAAGAGTCGCAGAGGAGGTCATGAGTCTCATCCAAAGCGAAGGCACCAAAGCTTCCATTGAGCTTGCCCTTGAACGCGGAACCTTCCCAGCATGGCAGGATTCCGTTTTCGCTGACAGGTATGAGATCAGAAACGCCACCATCACCACCATCGCTCCCACCGGCACCATTTCCATTATCGCGGATGCTTCCGGCGGCTGCGAACCGCTTTTCGCCTATGCTTTCACCAAAAACGTAATGGACGGCGACAAGCTCCTTGTCTGCAACGATCTTCTCGTTGAAAAGCTTAAAGAGCGCGGAATCTATTCCGAAGAACTTATTCAGCGAATCGCCGACGAAGGCACCCTTGCCCATATCGAGGAAATTCCGGAGGACATCAGAAAAGTTTTTGTCTGCGCTCACGATATCACTCCCGAATGGCATATCAGAATTCAGGCGGCATTCCAAAAATACACCGACAACGCCGTTTCCAAAACCATCAACTTCCCCAACAGTGCGACCCGCGAGGAAGTCAAGGAAGCATACGTCCTTGCTCATAGGCTCGGCTGCAAAGGAACGACCGTTTACCGCGACGGAAGCCGCGACAGCCAGGTTCTTACCATAGGAACCCAGAAGAAGGAAGAAGAAAAAGCGGCAGTTCCGGTGATGAACACCATTCTTCCCAGACCCAGACCCAACCTTACCTGGGGCGCAACCGAAAAGATGAAAATCGGCTGCGGAAGCCTTTTCATCACCGTAAACCGCGACGAGCACGGCATCTGCGAGGTTTTCACCAGCACCGGCAAAGGCGGCGGCTGTCCTTCCCAAAGCGAAGCCACAGCAAGACTTGTTTCCATTGCGCTGCGTGCGGGAATTTCTCAGGACGAGATCCTTGCTCAGCTTAAAGGCATAAGATGTCCCAGCACAGTCCGCCAGCCGGGTCTTAAATGCACCTCCTGTCCGGACGCCATCGCGAGAACCATAGTGAAGATGAGCAAGATGCTCGAAGCCACAGGCGGAATCAAGGTCGATGACGAGGAGGAAAACCCGCCAAAAAAAGCTGAGGGCGCAAAGCCCGCCCCGGCCAGCAAACCCGTCCTCGGAGCGGACGATAAGCTCCATTGCCCCGAATGCGGAAAGCTCCTTCGTCACGAAGGCGGCTGTACCATCTGCGACTGCGGTTTTTCCCATTGCGGATGAAATATAAAACCCAAAAGGCACCCGAAAGGGTGCCTTTTTCAAAGAGAAGATGATTATGGCCCGCCTTACCGAGGAGGGTATCCACAACCTTTTATTTGTATGCTTACCGCGTTTCTTTGC